>JBBRZL010000076.1:0-16688 GCA_038236735.1 Holophagales bacterium
CACGTGCAGGCGCCCCGCCTCCACGCGCTCACCCCCATGGACCTGACCACGGCCCTGCGCCGCTGGCTAGAACCAGCGCGCGTCCGCATCGGCGCCGTGGGCGATGCCGAGGCGCTGAAGGCGCTGCCTGCGGATCCAGACCTCCGCCCCAAACCCTGATTCGTTCTCGGTGGCGGCTCAGATCTCCACGCCGAACCGCGCGGCCAGATCCAGGTACCTGGCCCGGATGCCCTCGATGACCTCGGCAGGCAGGTGCGGTGCGGGTGGCTGCTTGTCCCAGCCGTCCAGCGTCTCCAGGTAGTCCCGCAGGAACTGCTTGTCGAGGCTCGGCGGGTTCTTGCCGGGCGCCCAGCTGTCCGCCAGCCAGTAGCGGCTGCTGTCCGGCGTCAGGGCTTCGTCGATGAGGATGAGTTCCCCATCATCGCTGAGCCCGAACTCGAATTTCGTATCGGCCAGTAGGATGCCGCGGGTGGCCGCCAGTTCGGCGCCTCGACGGTAGAGGGCCTGGCTCAAGTCGCGGAGTTTCGTCGCCAGGGAGGCACCCACGATGTCGGCCATCTGCTCGAAGGAGATGTTCTCGTCGTGGCCCTCCTCGGCCTTGGTGGCGGGCGTGAAGATCGGCTCGGGCAGCCGATCCGCGAGCCTCAGGCCCTTGGGCAGGGCGATGCCGCAGACGGTCCCGTCAGTCTGGTATTCCTTCCAGCCGCTGCCCGCCAGGTAGCCGCGGACGACGCATTCCACAGGCAGGGGCCGCGTTTTTTCTACGATGACGGCCCGCCCCGCCAGGGCCTCGCGGTAGGGTTCCAGCGCCGGTGGCCAGGAGCGCTTCCCCCGGAAGTGGTTGGGCACCAGGTCCTCGGTGGCCTCGAACCAATAGTCGGCCACGGCCGTGAGGAGCCGGCCCTTGTCGGGAATGCCCTCTGGCATCACGCAGTCGAAGGCGCTGATGCGGTCTGTGGCCACGATGAGCAGCTGCTTCCCGAGGTCGTAGACATCCCGCACCTTGCCCCGACGGAAGGTGGGAAAGGGCAGGTCGGTGCTTAAAAGGACGGACAAGGCAGACTCCAGAATGCGTCCATCATCGCAGAGAGTTTATGCTCCACCGACCCTCGATCTTGGGCTCGGGTTTGGCATCCGATTCGGGCTTTGCCCGGATCGGATGCGGGGGCGAGGGGGGACGCAGAGGCCGACAGCCCGGGCGGTCCGCCCTCATCAGCTTAACTCGGGAAGCTGCCGGGGCGTGGGTGCGGACCAGTTCAGTCCACCCGGCAGCAGGGCATAGCGGTTCATGACGCCCACCCAGCGGGCCAGCTCCGACTCGCGCACGCTCCCCCCGGGCCCGCCCTGCGGCAGTCCCAGGAACTCGACGTAATCCTGCACCTCGGCTCCGGACACGCCCAGCAGGCCCGGCAGTTCCTCCTGGCCATGCTGGCGGTCTCCCGGTGGCGGGTACATGAGGTGGAAGTCATAGGTCTCCCGCAGCACCGAGGCGGTGGCGGCCGGATCCAGCTCCTGGGCCGCATCCAAGTGCGGGTAGGGATTGCCGCCCATGAGGCCCAGCGCCTGAGCCATGCCGAGGTGGGCCAGCAGGTGGACGGGGTGGATCTTCAGCACCGCCTCGAAGGCCCCGCGGGCTTCCTGGGCACGGCCCAGCCGGAGCAGGGCTTCGCCATGGCGCAACCGCGCCTCGATCCGCCCTGGCTCGGCCTTGATCCACCGCTCCGCCACCGTGGCCAGTTCCTCGGCCATGCCCTGGGCCCGGAAGAAGCTGGATAGATAGGCCAGGGTGGTCACGTCCTTGGGCGCCAGCAGCAGGAGCCGGTCCAGGATCTCGGCGGCGCGCAGGGATTGGCCCTCCTGATCCAGACGGTGGGCCCAGTCCCGGAGGATCTCCACCTGGCGGGCCACCGGATGGTTGGGGGTGGACCGGGCAGGGTCCGCGGGATGGAGGAGCTGGGTGCGCACCCACAGGTACCGCAGGGCACTGCGCCCCTCGGGACCGCTCAGTTCCTCCTCGATGGCGTGGATGATGACCTTGAGGCCATGTTCCCAGCTGGGTGGCACGGGCATTTGCACGTGCGTGCGCAGCTCGCGGCTGAGGGGATCCAGCGGGTTCCCCGACCGACCCAGGTGCAGGCGGAGCCGGATCAGCTCCAGACCGGGCTCCGCCCCCGGCTGGAAGGCCACCCGCAGGATCAGTTCCCCGGTATCGGGGTCGAAATCATCCAGGATCAGGTAGCGCAGATGGGCCCGCATGTGGGTGAGATTAACAAAGATCTAGTCCCAAAGGAGGTTGACCGAACATCAATGAGGCCCGATCATGCAGTATTCAGTTGAAGAGGAGTTCCCCATGCGCAAGAGGCTGCTGCTCGTCCCCGTACTGGCTGCGCTACCTGTCTTCGCTGGGGAAGTGGGTGTTCTGCTCGACAAGCAGATCGGCAAGGCCCAGACGGCCACCGGCTTCAGTACCCAGAAGTACGACGCTGTCAGCCCCACTGGCGTCGGCATTCGCGGCGGCTTCGATATCCTCGACCTGAAGGTGGCGGCCCTGCAGCTGAATGCCACTTGGCACAACAAGACCACGGGCGACCTCACCTACAGTGGCACCAAGTACGGCGAGTTGGACAACCAGTACTGGGCCGCAGGCGCCATGGTCAACTGGAAGCTCTTGGTCAACGTGGGCGCCGGTGTGGAATACCGCTCCGAGAAGCTCACGTGGCGCACTTCCCCGCCCAACCCCTACCAGAACGGCGACACTACCCAGGGCCGGACCTGGGCCCGGGTCAACGTGGGCTTCAGCATCCCTACCCCCGTCGTGAGCCCCTTCTTCCTCCTGGAAGTGGCCGCTCCCATCTCCAAGAGTTCGTCGACCTCGACGTCGAAGGACCTCACCGAAGCCCTGGCGCCCCAGGTGCAGATCGGCATCTACGGCGGCATCCGGTTCTGAACATTGGCCTTCTTTGTGAAAGAGGCGCCGACGGGCGCCTCTTTTTCGTATGATGTAGGCTCAAACACCGAGGAACGATGGAACTCCGGATCATGGGCTGCAGCGGCGGCGAGGCTGATGGCGAGCGCCTGACGGGGCTGCTCGTGAACGGCTGCGTGGCCATTGACGCCGGTTCCATCACGGCGGCCCTCACGGTGGATGAACAGGTGCAGATCCAGCACGTCTTCCTCAGCCACTCGCATCTGGACCATATCTGCACCCTGCCCTTCTTCACCAAGAACATCTTCGGCCACACCCACGAGGCCGTGGAGATCCACGCCCTGCCCGAGACCCTCGACGCGCTGCGGCGCCACCTTTTCAATGACGAGCTGTGGCCCGATTTCAGCGTGATCCCCAGCCCCAACGACCCCACCATCCGCTACACGGAAATCGAACCCGAGCAGGTCTACAACGTGTGCGGCCTGCGCATCACGCCCATCCGCGTGAACCACCTGGTGCCCTGCGTGGGCTACAAGGTGGACGACGGGAAGGACGCTTTCATCTTCACCAGCGACACCGCCGAGACCGACCGCATCTGGGAGGTGGCCAACGCCACCCCGAACCTGCGGCTGGTCATCACCGAGGCCAGCTTTCCCAACGAGCAGGCCTGGCTGGCGGAGGCCTCCAAGCACCTCACGCCCGCCAAGCTGGGGGTCGAGCTCAAGAAGTTCAAGCAGGACCTCCCGGTGCGCATCTACCATCTGACCCCGGGTGATCGGGCCACCATGCTGCCCCAGCTCCAGGCCATCGGCGATCCCCGCATCAGCCTGCTGGCCCAGGACGAGCGGCTGGTCTGGTAGGGCTCTACTGCCCCAAAAGCAGGGGCCGCGTCAGCGGCCCCTGCTTTTGGGGGTCACTCGGATCAGAACCCGTGGCCCGCGGGATGTCCCGCAGCCTGGAGGCGGATGAGGCTGTCCTGGAGCTTTGCCTGGGCCACGGCCATATCGCGTTCGGTGACTGCTTCCTTGAGGAGCTTCAGGGCGCGCTGGCGCGAGGCCTCGGCCCGCTCCAGGTCGATCATGTCCATGGTCTCGCTCTCGCGGGCCAGGATGGTGACGCGATCCGGGCCCACTTCCGCGAAGCCGCCGAAGACCGTGAGCCAGTGCTTCTGGCCGTCGAGGATGTAGTAGAGCAGGCCGTCGCCCACCTCGGTCATCAGGGGCGTGTGGCCGGGCAGGATGCCGTAGTAGCCACGGGCGGCCGTAGGGAACTGCACTTCGGATACCTCAGCCGAAAAGACGGGCCGTTCCGGAGTGAGGACTTCCAGCTTGATCGTTTGGGACATGGCGCGCCTTAGGGATGGCTCGGAATCCGCTTTCGCGGATTCCGAGCTGGGGACTGATTAGACAGCGGCCAGCTTTTCGGCTTTTTCGACGGCTTCCTCGATGGTGCCCACGAGGTAGAAGGCCTGCTCCGGCAGGTGGTCCCACTTGCCGTCGCAGATCTCACTGAAGCCCTTGATGCTGTCCTCGAGCTTCACGTACTTGCCCGTCATGCCCGTGAACTGCTCTGCCACGAAGAAGGGCTGGCTGAGGAAGCGCTGGATCTTGCGGGCGCGGGCCACGACCAGTTTGTCGTCGTCGGAGAGCTCGTCCATGCCCAGGATGGCGATGATGTCCTGCAGCTCCTTGTACTTCTGCAGGATCGCCTTGACGCGCATGGCGGTATTGTAGTGGTGCTCGCCCAGGATGCGGGGATCCAGCAGGCGGCTCGTGGAGGCCAGGGGATCCACAGCGGGGTAGATGCCCAGCGCCGCGATGTCGCGGGAGAGGTTGGTGGTGGCATCCAGGTGGGCGAAGGTGGTGGCGGGCGCGGGATCCGTGTAGTCATCTGCGGGCACGTACACAGCCTGCACCGAGGTGATGGAGCCCTTCTTGGTGGAGGTGATGCGCTCCTGCAGTTCGCCCATCTCCGTGGCCAGGGTGGGCTGATAGCCCACAGCGGAGGGCATGCGGCCCAGCAGGGCGGATACTTCGGCACCAGCCTGGGTGAAGCGGAAGATGTTGTCGATGAAGAGCAACACGTCCTTGCCTTCCACGTCGCGGAAGTACTCGGCGACGGTGAGGCCCGTGAGCGCCACGCGGGCGCGGGCTCCGGGGGGCTCGGTCATCTGGCCGTAGATCAGTGCCACCTTGCTCTTGGAGAGATCGTCCTTGTTGATGACGCCGGAATCCATCATCTCGTGCCAGAGATCGTTGCCCTCGCGGGTGCGCTCGCCCACGCCGGCGAACACCGAATAGCCGCCATGGCCCTTGGCGATGTTGTTGATGAGTTCCATGATCAGCACGGTCTTGCCCACGCCGGCGCCGCCGAAGAGGCCCGTCTTGCCGCCCTTCGCGTAGGGTTCCAGCAGGTCGATGACCTTGATGCCCGTCTCGAACATCTCGGAGGAGGTGTTCAGGTCCTCATATTTGGGGGCCTCGCGGTGGATGGGGAGGGTCATCTTGTTCCCGATGGGACCCCGTTCGTCTACGGGTTGGCCCACCACGTTGATGATGCGGCCCAGGGTCTCAGGGCCCACAGGGACGTTGATGGGCTGGCCGGTGTCCGTCACGATCTGGCCGCGGACCATGCCCTCGGTGGGCTGCATGGACACGCAGCGCACCCGGTTCTCGCCAAGGTGCTGCTGCACCTCCAGCGTGACGCTGACCCCGCCGATCTCGGTGAGCAGGGCGTTCATGATCGAGGGCAGGTGGCTCTCGAACTCGACGTCCACAGCGGGACCGACGACGGCAATCACGCGGCCTTGAAGTTGGTTGGACATGGGAAACCTCGACGAATGGGAATGGGCGAGTGGATTAGGCGTTGGCGCCGCTGACGATTTCGATGATCTGGTTGGTGATGCTGGCCTGGCGGATCTTGTTCATGGTCAGGGTCAGTTTGGCGATCATGTCGCCGGCATTGGTGCTGGCCTTGTCCATGGCCGCCATGCGGGCGCCGTGCTCGGAGGCGCTGCTCTCCAGCAGGTTGCGGAGCAGTTCCGTCTCCACGAAACGGGGCAGCAGGGTCTCCAGCACCGAGTTGGGATCGGGTTCGAGCAGGTGGGGCACCTCAAGGGCCTCCCGGCTTTCGTCGCGGCGCTCCAACTCCATGGGGAACACCCGGACCACCGTGGGCGTCTGGGACATGGGGCTGTTGAAGTAGTTGTAGATCATGAAGAGGGCGTCAATGTCGCCAGTGCCGTACTGGGCGGCGGCACTTTCGGAAATCTCCGTGACTACGCGCTGAAAGCCCGTGAGCGGAATATTGAGATACTCGCTGGAGGGCGTGAGGTGCCGCTTCCGGGCCCATTCGGCCGCGCGCTTGCCCACCACATCCAGATGAACGATCTCGGCACCGACTCCGGAGGCGAAGGCGCTGGCGGCTTTGAGCACGTTGGCGTTGAAGCCACCGCAGAGGCCCTTGTCGGAGGCCACGAGGATTACGCGGATGCGCTTCTCCTCACGGGGGGCCAGGAAAGCCTGGGCGGCGGGACCCGGCTGGATCTCGGCATCACCCTTGATGCGGCCCACCACGCGGCGGACGACTTCCATCATCTTGCTGGCGTAGGGCCGCAGGGCCACCAGGCGTTCCTGAGCTTTCCGCAGCTTGACCGCGGAAATCATCTTCATGGCCTTAGTGACCTGCTGGGTGTTCTTGACTGAACGAATTCGCCTTCGGATGTCTTGGAGGCCGGCCATGGCTAGTTACTCCAATTCGAAAGGGTTCGGTAAGGCAAGCTCATGGCTTTAGTCACTTGCTGCGTATTTTTCACCGACCGGATGCGTCGACGAATATCTTGAAGGCCAGCCATGGGACTAGGCTCCCGCGGGCTGGTTCAGGGAGGCCAGGAAGGTCTCCTTGCAGGCCGCGACCTGGATCTTGAGCTGGGCCTTGGCGTCGTCGCTGAGGACCTTGGTATCGCGGATGCCCCGCAGCACTTCGGGGGCGTTCACGTCGAGGAAGGCCATCAGGTCCGTCTCAAAGCGGCGGATCTGGGCGATGGGCAGGTCGTCCGTGTAGCCGTTGGTGGCGGCCCAGATGATGACCACCTGCTTCTCCACCGGCATGGGGCTGTACTGGCCCTGCTTGAGGATCTCCACTAGGCGCTGCCCGCGATGGAGCTGGGCCTGGGTGGCCTTGTCCAGGTCGGAACCGAACTGGGAAAAGGCCGCCAGCTCGCGGTACTGGGCGAGGTCCAGCTTGATGGTGCCGGCCACGGCCTTCATGGCCTTCACCTGGGCGGCGCCGCCCACGCGGCTCACGGAGGTGCCCACGTTCACGGCGGGCCGGACGCCCGAGTTGAACAGGTCGCTCTCCAGGAAGATCTGGCCGTCGGTGATGGAGATGACGTTGGTAGGGATGTAGGCGGACACGTCACCGGCCTGGGTCTCGATGATGGGCAGCGCCGTGATCGAGCCCGCTCCACACTCATCGCTGAGTTTGCAGGCGCGTTCCAGCAGGCGGCTATGGAGGTAGAACACGTCACCCGGGTAGGCTTCGCGGCCGGGAGGACGGCGCACCAGCAGGGAGATCTCGCGGTAGGCCACCGCCTGCTTGGAGAGATCGTCGTAGATGCAGAGCACGTGGCCGCCGGGGTTCTCCTTGCTGCTCGGCTTCCCGTCCTTGCCATGCCACATGAAGTACTCCGCCATGGCCGCGCCGGTCATGGGGGCCAGGAAGAGCAGCGGGGCGGCTTCGGAAGCTGAGGCAGCCACCACGATGGTGTGCTTCATGGCGTCGTACTCTTCCAGCGTCTTCACCACCTGGGCGATGGTGGAGCGCTTCTGGCCGATGGCGACGTAGATGCAGATCACGCCGGTCTCGCGCTGGTTGATGATGGTGTCCACGGCCACGGCGGTCTTGCCGGTCTGGCGGTCGCCGATGATCAGTTCGCGCTGGCCGCGGCCGATGGGGATGAGGCTGTCGATGGCCTTGAGGCCTGTCTGCATGGGCTCGTGCACACTCTGGCGATCCACGATGCCAGGGGCAATCTGCTCGATGGGGTTGGTCTGGGCCGCCTGGATGGGGCCCTTGCCGTCGATGGGGTTGCCCAGCGCGTCCACCACGCGACCCACGAAGTTGGGGCCCACGGGCACGGACATGATCTTGCCGGTGCGCTTGACGGTGTCGCCTTCCTTGATGGCGGCGGCGTCGCCCAGCAGGATGATGCCGACGTTGTCCTCCTCCAGGTTGAAGGCCAGGCCCATCACGCCGTGAGGCAGCTCCAGCAACTCGCCAGACATGGCCTTCTCGAGGCCGTAGGCGCGGGCGATGCCGTCACCCACGCTGATGACGGTGCCCACCTCGGCCACGTCCACCTGGGCATCGAAGCCTTCGATCTGGCTGCGGATGATGCGGGAAATCTCTTCCGCGCGGATGTCCATGAATTCCTCCAAACCTGCGTGTTGAAAGTCGACTGGGAACTGGTCAGAGCTGGCAAATCAAGCCGAAAGGAGTTGCGTCTTGAGCTGGCGGAGCTGGCCCTGGAGCGAGGCATCCAGCACCGTGGAACCCACTTGCACCTTGAGGCCGCCCAGGAGGGCGGCATCCTGGCTCCAGGAGAGGCGGATGGTCTTGCCGGTGCGGGCGGCCAGGGAGATGACGAGGGCCTTCTCCTGCACCTCCGTGAGGGGCTGGGCGCTGACGACCTTGGCCTCCACGATGCCGGCGCGCTCATCCACCAGGTCGGCGAAGGTGCGGCGCAGGTCCGGCAGCAGGTTCAGGCGGCCGGCCTCGGCCACCACGCGGAAGAAGTGGCGCAGGGTCTCGCTTACCTTGGCCTCGGCGAGGATGGTCTCGAAGACTTCGGCCTTCTTCCGGGGCAGCACCAGGGGCGAGTGCACCAGGCGCATGAGGTCGGCGTTGGCCGCCACGGCGGCGGCGATGGTATCCAGCTCCTGGTGCAGCTGGGGCACGTTGCCCTGCTGGTCACCGATCTGCAGGAGGGCCTTGGCATAGCGCCGGGCGGTCAGGCGGCTGCTCACTGGGCGCCTCCAATCTGCTGAATGGCGCGATCAATCACGGTGCCGGCGGCCTGGGCGGCCTTGGGCCCCTGCAGCTTGGCCTCGAGCCGCTTGCCGGCGCCTTCCACGGCCAACTCGGCCACGAGGGCCCGCAGTTCCTGCTCGGCCTGGCGCTTCTGGTGGCCGATCTCGGTCTGGGCCTGGGCGAGGATGGCGAGGGCCTCGGCCCTGGCGGCCTCCAGCACCCGCTGCTTCTCAGCCTCGGCATCGCTGTCGGCCTTGGCCAGGATGCCCGCCAGCTCGCCTTCGAGCCCGGCCATCTTCGCCTCCATGTCCCGCAGCTGGGCCTCGCCCTCGGCCTTGTCCCGCTCTGCCTGGGCGAGCAGGGTCTCCAACTCTTCCTTGCGGGACTTGAACATGGCGGATAGCGCACCCTTCAGCAGGAAGAACAGGCCCGCCCCCCAGATGGCGAAGTTCAGCAACTGAACGAGGAAGGCACCGCCGTTGCCGTATTCCCGGCCGAATAGCTTCATGGCCGGGCCGTGATGGGCGCCGCCCTTGGCTTCACCATGGGCCTCACCATGACCCGCCGCCTCGTGGGCTGCCTCGCCATTGGCTGCGGCAGCACCGTGTTCCTCGGTGGCCGGCTTGGCTTCGTGGCCGGCCGCAGGGTTCTCGTGCTTTTCAGCTGCCGGCGCGGCATGGGTGTCGTGGCCCTGGGCCGACAGGAGCAGCGGAGAGCAGCACAGCAGGGCGGCGAGAGGGAGTCGGGTCAGCTTGAGCATGCTCAGGCCTGCTTCAAAAGGGTCAGGGCCATGGACTCGGCCAGGGCATCCACCTGGGCCAGCAGGCTCTGCTTGGCGACGGTCTGCTGGGCCTGCAGGGACTCCACGGCAGCCTGTCGTTCGGCCTGGGCCTGGGTGCGGGCCTCGTCCAGCAGCCGCTGCTTCTCCTTGCCGGCCGCATCCGCCAGCGCCTTGCGCCGTTCGAAGGC
Source organism: Holophagales bacterium (assembly GCA_038236735.1). Classification (GTDB taxonomy): domain Bacteria; phylum Acidobacteriota; class Holophagae; order Holophagales; family Holophagaceae; genus Geothrix. The sequence goes on from JBBRZL010000076.1 coordinate 9,926, forward strand.
CTTGGCGCGCAGCTCCTTCAGACGGCTCTGGTAGTCCTTTTGGCGGGCCTCCAGCTGCGCGGTGGCCAGGGCCTTGGCGTCCCCCCCGGCGCTGAGATCGCGATCGCGATCCGCCATCACCTTGGTGATGGGCTGGAAGAACACCACCCGCAGATAGAAATAGAGCACCACGAGCAGCACGATCATGAAGCCGAGCGCCGGCAGGTCCGGCCGCATGGGATCCGGCATCTGGGCGAGAATGCGCCCGATGGGGCCCTCTCCCTCAGGGGCCAGGAGCGTCAGATTCGCCAGTTCCAGCAGCGCCACGGGCCACCCTCCAGAAACATCCCAAGGCCATGACCGATGCGTTCGGCCAAGGTCACTCCAACACCAGGTTGTGGTCCGCGCGAACCGCTGGCAGAGGAGTCCTAAAACCTTACCAGAGCTGCCACAGTCCCTCAATGCAGAGCTTTGCCCTTGACCCCTCCCGGTGCCTGTGGGAGCATCAGTGTTTGGCGATATGGGCGATTAGCTCAGTCGGTAGAGCAGCTGCCTTACACGCAGCATGTCGGCGGTTCGAGCCCGTCATCGCCCACCAGACACCTGGTGAAGTGCAGTAAAACGAAGGGGTTGTAGCTCAGTCGGTTAGAGTGCCAGCCTGTCACGCTGGAAGTCGCGGGTTCGAGCCCCGTCAGCCCCGCCAACAAAACGGCCCCCCAACGGGGGCCGTCGTGTTGGCGGAATCAAAGAGGGGCTCGAACCCGCGAGTGGGCTCGCCGAGGCGCCACTAAATGTGGCGCCGAACGAGACCGGCGGATCCTAGCCCGCAGGGCGACGGAGACGCGTTCGAGCCCCCGATGGCGTGGGTCGATATGAGAGGCGGAGAACGCGGGCTGACGGGGCTCGAACCCGCCCCAGCCGCGCATGCACGGCCGGGATCTTAGGTCGACTGCGGAGACTGCAGCGTCAGCGGAGGCCCTCCAGTGGAGGGCCGGAGTAGGGGTGGCCAGACCGGCGGATCCTAGCCGGCAGGGCGACGGAGACGCGGTTCGAGCCCTTGCCGGAGTGAGCCGAAACCATTGTCGGAGAACGCGAGGTTGACGGGGTTCGAACCCGCCCCAGCCGCGCATGTGCGGCGGGGATCCAGCGTCGAGTGGGCTCGCCGAGGCGCCACTCTCCGCCTGACGCGCCCTAACCCTTGAGGGCGCTCCCGCTCGCAAGCTCGCGGAGTCGGAGCCTCTGTGGCGCCGAACGAGACCGGCGGATCCTAGCCCGCAGGACGACGGAGACGCGTTGACTCGGGCTCCGCCCTCGCCCTTCGGGCGGCCATGACCTGCGGTCATGCCGTCCTATTCTCCAGGTACCGCACGCGGTGCGTGCTCCCACTCTAAAGCTCGCGGACCCGGAGCCTCCCTTCCGCTTCGCTGCAGTCGAATGGTCGAGCCCTCGATGGCGTGGGTCGACGCGACAGCGGGAGAACGCGAGGCTGACGGGTCTCTGAACCGTCTGCCTCAGCGCATCTCGCCCTTGAAGACTGCTATTTCCTGACGCAGACTCTGGGCTTGAACCCGCGCCTCGGAGTTCCTTAGCTTCGGGGCCAGTTCCGCCAGATCCCTCTCCAGTTGCTCCAGCTTGGCCAGGGGCGCTTCGATCTGGCTCGAGGCATCCACACCCAGGGCCTGGGTTCGGCCGGCCGTCTTCCATTGCTGACGGATGTGGCTGAAAGCCTCCTGCAGCTCGGCAACCTGTCGCCCTTCCGCGGATAGGGCCACCCAGGGCAGTCGGCCCGACAGCAGGTACGACCCCCCAATGAAGGCGCCACCCAGAACCAAGAGCACAACCAAGAGCCTCTTCATGAAGGCACCTCGTTCAATTCTTCCGCCAGCATAGACCGGCGCAGCGGGAAAGGGAGGACGCGTCTATTCCCCCACCGACCACATCCGAACGATCCTCCCCGCCTTCACCTGGTAGATCACGACCGCCTCCAGCACCGGCTTCCCTGCCCTGCCCTTGATCCGCTCCTTCTGGATCACGAACTCTCCCGACACCAGCTGCGCCTCCGCGGAGGCGTGCAGGTCGGGATTTGCCATGAAGCGTTCCGCATACAGCTCCCGCAGCCTCGATTTCCCGAAGGGGGCCGAGGTCCCGACTGGAACCTGAGCCACTTCCACCTCATCCGCAAAGAGGGCCAGGAAGCCCTCCAGGTCGTGGGCATTGAAGGCCTCGATCTGCTTCTGCACCGTGGCGGTTGGGCTCAGGACCTTTGGTGTGGGGGCGGCGGCGACCAGCGCAGGCACCAGCAGCAGCGACAGTGGACGTCTCATGGGCACTCCTCGGGAGGGAATCACTGTAGCTCGTCCAGGGCGACCGGGCCGAGGGAGCCGTTGGCGGTGGCCTATCGCTACGACCATTGGGCCATCATCTTCAGCGTAGCCCCATGGCGGCCGCGGCGGCGGTGGGTGGCCGCCTGGGTGGGAAAACTCCGGACCCGGCGCCGCGCCAACCTGGAAACCAGATCAGCTCCTTTGGTGGCCGCTGCGATAGACTGGAGGGCTTGGACCATTGCGGCCCATCCTCAAACTGGAAACAACCCTTCACCATGAAACTACCCCTCGTTGCCCTCTGCGGACGCCCGAACGTGGGCAAGTCCACCCTCTTCAACCGGCTCACCCGCAGCCGTGCGGCCCTGGTCCATGATCTGCCGGGCATGACCCGTGACCGCAGCTATGGCCGGGTCACCTGCCTCAACGATGAAGGCGTGGCCGAGGAGGTCTTCGAACTGGTCGACACCGGCGGCCTGGATTTCGAGGGCGACGATGTCATCACCCAGGGCATCACCCGCATGGCCGAAACCGCCCTCAGCGAAGCCCACGTGGCCGTGTTGCTGGTGGACGGGCATGACGGCCTGACTGCCGGCGACGAGGAGATCGCCGCCCGCCTGCGCCGCCAGGGCAAGCCCATCCTCCTGGTCATCAACAAGCTGGATGGCATGAAGGGCGGCGCCCCGGATGCCGGCTTCTACAGCCTGGGCTTCGACGAGGTGTTCCCCATCTCCGCGGCCCACGGCGCTGGCGTGCCCGAGCTCATCGAGGCCCTCCGGGCTCGCCTGCCCTTCCATCGCACCTTCGAAGAGGCCGAGATCCACTCCCTCTCGGACGAGCTCCGCTTCGCCATGATCGGCCGGCCCAATGTCGGCAAGTCCTCCCTCACGAACCGCATGCTGGGCTATGAGCGCAGCCTCGTCAGCGAGGTGGCCGGCACCACCCGGGACACCGTGGACACGGTCTTCACCGCGAACGACCAGGTCTATCGGATGATTGACACGGCGGGCATCCGCAAGAAGGGCAAGACTCACGAGGGCGCCGAGAAGCTGAGCATCCTGAAGGCCAAGCAGGCCATGGCCCGGGCCGACGTCAGCCTGCTGCTACTGGATGCGGTCGAAGGCGCCACGCACCAGGACGCGGTCATCGCCGGCTACGCCCAGGAGGCCGGGGCCGCCGTCATCCTCGTGGTGAACAAGTGGGATCTGGTCGAGAAGGACACCCACACCATCTACGGGGCCGAGGAGGATCTGCGGCGCAGCCTGGGCTTCCTGCATCACGCACCCATGATCTTCCTGTCGGCCCTCACGGGACAGCGCGTGTCGAAGCTCTTCGGCATGATCAACGAGCTGGCGGAGGCCCACCGGCGCCGCATCTCCACGGGCGAGCTGAACCGCTTCCTCCGCGAAACCGTGGACGCCATGAGCCCCCATGCCATCGACGGCAAGCTGCCCAAGCTCTACTTCATGACCCAGGTGGGCATCCGGCCCCCCAGCTTTGTGGTGAAGGCCAACACGGATCGCGGCCTCCACTTCAGCTACGTGCGCTACATGGAGAACCGCCTGCGCGAGAAGTTCGGCCTGGCGGGCGTGCCCCTGCGGCTGAGCGTGCAGAAAAAGCAGAAGGGCGAAGGCGAGGAAGCTGAAGTGGCGGCCGTGCGCCGCATCCTGGATCCCGGCGAAGGGCTCAAGCCCTCCCGCAGCAACGAGTCCCTCCAGGCCCAGCGCGAAGACAAAGTGAAGACCCGCCCCCGCCCCATCAAAAAGGAAGGCCCCAAACCCGCCGCCAAACAGGCGCCCCGCAAAGGGAAGAGCGCGCCGCCCAAGCGGGTGCGGCAGAAGTCCACCAAGAAGCCATAGCCCGCCTGGCCCGCCTAGCCCTCCAGCAGCACCTTGGCGTGCTCCAGGGCCTCCACACGGTCGGGGTGGCCGGACAGCAAGCGCGCCAGTTCCCGGGTGCGGGCTTCTCCCGCCACCCAGCCCAGGGCGCTGCGGGTGCGGCCGCCCTCGGTCTCCTTGTGCAGGCGCCCGTGCCGGTCCGCCCGGGCCGCCACCTGGGCCAGGTGCGTGACCGCCAGCACCTGATGCGCCTTGCCGAGTTCCGCCACGGCCTTGCCCACCGCCAGGGCTGTTTCGCCCCCCAGCCCTGCATCCACTTCGTCCAGCACCAGGGTGAGCCCATCCTGCACCGCCGCTGCCGAAGCCGGGCCCAGGGCCAGTCCCGCTCCGACCAGGGCGAGCATGAGACGGCTCAACTCCCCGCCAGAGGCGATCTTGGCCAGGGGCCGGAAGCCTTCGCCGGGGTTCGGTTCGATCCAGATGGCCAGCGCGGAAAAGCCCTGGGCCGCCACGCGCACAGGCCGACCATTCTGCTGCACGGGGCTATCGGGTTCTTCGGCCAGTGAGAGTCGCAGCTGGATCCGGGCCCCCTTCATGCCGAGCCGGCCCAATCGCTTCTGCACCTCGGCTTCCAGCTTCGGGATGGCCGTCGTCCGGCGCTCATGCAGCTGCTCCCCAGCCGTGCGGTAGGCTTCCGCAGCCTTGGCCAGGGTCGCCTCCAGCTCCTTCAGGGGCGCGCTGCCGGCCAGGAGGGAGTGCTGTTCGTCTTTCAGGGCCTTCAGGCAGCCCGGCAGCTCCTCCGGCTCGCAGCGATGGCGCCGGGCCTGGCGTTCGTACAGGGCCAGCCGCGCCTCCATGGCCTCAATGCGATCGGCACCAGCGGCGCCCCAGCGAATCGCCTGGTCCTGGGCCAGGGCCAGCAGATCCTCCAGCTCCAGGACTGCGGAGCGCAACCGGTCCTGCTCGGCCACCGCATCGGGCCAGTGATGCACCGCCTTGGCCAGGGCCTTATGGGCCAGCTCCACCTTCGGCAGGCCCTCGTGCAGGGCCTCCGCGGCCTCACGAAAGGCCTCTTCCAAATGCACCGCGTGGCGCAGGGGTTCGCGCTCCGCCTTGAGCTGCGCCCACTCGCCGGGCCTGGGGGCCAGCTTCTCCAGGTCCGCCAGGGCCTCGGCCAGCTGCTCCAGGCGCTGCCCCCGCTGGGCCTCGCTGCGGCGGCGGGCCTTCAGGGCCGCCAGGGCCTCCTTCACGGCGGTGGCCTGCCCTTCCAGGCAGGGTTCGAGGCCCAGTACCTCGTCGATGAGAGCCAGGTGACGGTCCTCCCCCAGCAGGGACTGGTGGTCATGCTGGCTGGTGAGGCGCATCCAGAGCCGGCCGGCCTCTCGCAGATCCGCCAGGGCGCAGCTGGCGCCGTTGATCCAGGCCCGGCTGCGGCCGGCACCCACCTCGCGGCGCAGCACCACGGGGTGCTCCTCGGGCAGGCCCCGCTCGGCGAGGAAGGCCCGCCAGGCCTCGAAGCGCCCCTCCACCACGGCCTCCACCGTGGCCCGCTCGGCGCCGTGGCGCACCAGTTCGGCGTCCCCGCGGGCTCCCACCAGCAGTGAGAGCGCGTCCACCAGTAGGGATTTCCCCGCGCCGGTCTCGCCCGTGAGCACCGTGAAGCCCGGCCCCCAGTCCAGGGACAGATCTTCCACCAGGGCCAGGTTCTGGATTCTCAGCGAGGACAGCATGGGATCAGTCTAGCGGGGCCCAGGGACCGGAACGGATAGCATGGCCCTGCGACTGCCACTGTCCACCACTGCCCACCACTGCCCGCGATTAATATCCTGGAAACCGCCTTGCCAAGGTTGCCCATGACCGCCGGTACGCCCCCTCGCCCGTCCACCGTCCCTGCCCACAAGGTGATCGAACTCCAGGGTTGGCTTGCCCGCGCCCGGCTCTATCCCCAGGATCGGGAGGCCGTGGGCAAGGGGGCGACCCTCGCCCTGGAACTCCGACACTTCACCCACGCCGTGGACCTCGCCAGAAAATTCACACAGCTTGAACCGCGCCATCCCTTTCCGTTCTTCCTCCTGGGCCTGTCCCTCGAGGCTCAGGAGGACTGGTCCGGGGCACTCGCGGCCTTCCTGACCTCGGCCCGGCTGGATACCAGGAATGGCGCCGCCCTGGTCAAGTCCGCCTTGGTCTTGATCCGCCTGGGCCGAGCTTCGGAAGCCCACAGGAAGCTCCAGGAGGTGCTCGGCCAGGACAGCCAGAGCGGTCTGGATGCTGAAACCCTGCGGCTCGCGGCCATGGCGCTGCACCTCCTGGGGGACAACCGCTCCGCCCGGGACTGGCTGGTCACCGCGCTCGGGCGCGGTGGTGGCGCCCAGGTCCATGAGAATCTAGGCGTGGTGCAACTCGCCCTGCAAGCCCCGGACAGTGCCCTTGAGCACTTCGAAGCGGCGGTGGCACTGGATCCTGCTCTGGCCACAGCCCAGTGCAACCTCGGGTACCTGCTGCTGCTCATGGGGGATTGGGAACGCGGGTGGCTCCACACGGAAGCGGCGCTCAGCCTCAGCCCCGAAGATCCGAGAATTGCCCTGAATGCTCTGGTCTACGCGAATGCTGGACCCGGGCTGGGCC
>JBBRZL010000077.1:0-16614 GCA_038236735.1 Holophagales bacterium
CATCCGTTTACCCGCTGACGAAGCGACGCGAGTTCCTCCTGCGGCGGGGCTTTCCTCCGGCTGCTCATGGGTGATCTCCTGCGACCCATGAGCCTACCGACCCTCAACCTACGATTTCACGCACCCTTGCCGGAACGACACGATACTTCAGACTCCGTACTGTGGGTTCGAATTCAGCAATTACATGGATCCAGCCGAAGGAATGGGTAGAATCCCCCATTCCAGGTGAAGGCGATTCGTCAGAACCTTATTGCTATCACCCCCGGGCATCGAATACTTGTACCTGCGACTTGGCGGCAGGGTCTGAGATCGCGAAATGAGGCCATGGATTGAAGATCCTCGTTATCAGCCCTGTCTTCTGGCCCGAAGCCTTCCGGGTCAATGACTTGGTGCTCGCTCTGGTGGAAGCGGGCCACGAGGTGGAAGTACTGGCTGGGATGCCCAACTACCCAGAAGGCCGCTTCCACGTTGGCTATGGCTGGCTCGGCCCCGTGGAGGAGGTTCACGAGGGCGCGCGCATCCTACGCTTTCCTGTCTTACCCCGTAGGCGGGGCCGGGCCCTGGAATTGCTGGTCCACTTCGCGACCTGGCTGGTGGGCGCCTGCCTCCGGCTGCTCCTGGTTCGGAAGAAGGACTGGGATGTGGTCTTCGTCTGCCAGACCAGTCCCGTGACCGCGGCCCTGCCGGGCCTCCTCGCCCGCTGGCTGTCAGGAGCTCCCGCAGCCATCTGGGTGCAGGACCTGTGGCCCGACATTGTGTAGGCCAGTGGCGTCATCACCCAACCCTGGCTGCTGAAGGCCATCGGCGGACTGTCCAACTGGATCTACCGCTCCTTCGATCGGGTCATCGCCCAGAGCGAGGGCTTCCAGGCTGCCTTGGGCCAGCGCGGCATCGCCGCCGAGCGGCTGGCCTGCATCCACAACTGGGCCGAGGAACTCTACGGCATCCACCCTCAGCCCTCCGCCCGCCCCGCACAGGAGCCCTGGCACAGCGGTTTCGTCGTCATGTTCGCGGGCAACCTGGGGCGCGTGCAGGCCCTGCCGACCCTGTTGGACGCCGCGGAGCGTCTGCAGGGTCATGCCCGCATCCACTGGGTTTTCCTGGGAGAAGGGTGCCAGGCGGACTGGATGCGCAAGGAGATTGCCCGGCGGTCCCTGGAACCGACCGTCTGGATGCTGGGACGCCATCCGGTGGAGCGGATGCCTGAATTCTTCGCAGGCGCCGATGCCCTGCTCCTGAGCCTGGGGGGCGCTCCTGCTCTCACCCTGACCATTCCCACCAAGCTCCAGAGTTACTTGGCCGCGGGCCGGCCCATTCTGGGTTCGGTGGACGGCGAAGCGGCCCGGGTGATCGAGAATTCGCGGGCCGGCTGGGTGGCTCCCGCGGAGGACTCTGAAGCGCTGGCGGAGCTGGTGCTCCGCATGGCGAACGCGGGCCTGGCCGAACGGCAGGCCATGGGCCAGGCCGGGCGGGCCTACTGGGAGCGGATGTTCCAGCGGGATGGCTGCCTCCGGGAAATCCAAGGCAATCTGCAGCGGCTACTGCCGAAGGGCGATTTGGGACCGAAGAGCGCCTGATCTGCAGTACCCTAGGACGCTTCCATCGACCCGTTACGCGTAGCGGAATGCGGCGAGTGGCGGCAGGATAGGTGGTTGGGCTTGCTGAACACCCACTGCTCCTGGGTCGCGGATCCTGAAAAGCAACTGGAATCCAGGATGGCCTGCAGAGTTTCGCAAATAAAATTCCACCGCAGCGCGAGATCCTGCGGGGATGGACGGAAAGGCGGGTTTCGATGAAAGCTTTGGTGACTGGTGGCGCGGGGTTCATTGGTTCGAACCTAGTGAAGCAGTTGATATTTGAGAATCACGAAGTCGCCGTACTGGATGACTTCTCCTCTGGCCATCGGACGAACCTGACGCCTTTCCCGCAGGTGGCGGTCTTCGAAGGCGACATCCGGGACGAAGCTCTGGTTCGCCGGGCTATCCAGGGGGCCAATACGGTTTTCCACCTCGCCGCTTCCGTTGGGAACAAGCGCTCCATCGACCATCCCATACTGGACGCCAGCATCAATGTCATCGGCACCCTGGTTGTGCTGGAGGCGGCACAGAAGGCGGGAGTGCAGAAACTGGTGGCCTCCTCGTCCGCTGGCATCTTCGGCGAGTTGAAGACCCTGCCCATTCGCGAGGACCATCCCGTGGAGCCCGATACGCCCTACGGCAGTTCGAAGCTGTGCATGGAGAAGGAGTGCCTAGCCTACGCCAAGCTCTACGGCTTCGAGGCGGTCTGCCTGCGCTACTTCAATGTCTACGGCCCCAACCAGCGCTTTGACGCCTACGGCAATGTCATTCCCATCTTCGCCTTCAAACTGCTGCGGAGGGAGCCCATCACCATCTTCGGCGACGGCAACCAGACCCGAGATTTCGTCAACGTGCGGGACGTGGTGCAGGCCAACCTTAAGGTGGCCCTGGCGCCAGGGGTGTCCGGCGCTTTCAACATCGGCTGCGGGGAGCGGATCACCATCAACGACCTTGTGGCCGAATTGCAGGTGGCCTCTGGAATCCAGGCCCAGGCCGCCTACGGCGCCCCCCGTCCCGGGGATGTGCTGCATAGCCAGGCCGATATTTCTGCGGCCAGGGCGGCTTTTGGCTTTGCCCCTTCGGTGCCCATGGCGGAAGGCCTGCGGGAATACATGGCCTGGGCCGCCACCCAGGCCTAGGTTCTGTTTTCCACCGGGAACCCTCAGCGGATCCAGGCTGAGTAGGAGCCGTAGGGGCCGCCGGGGGTTTCCCACAGGAGCTGCAGGTTTCGGCTGCCTTCGGGCGCCGCCAGGAAGCGGGCCACTCCCGCTGCGTTCACAGGCTCGTCCAGGCGGGCTGGGGCAGTTGCACCGGGCCATTTGATGAGCAATGGTACCCGCCGCTGGGAGGCCTCCACGCCGGGTTCCGGTGGCGCCACGCCGCGCTTACCATCGGCGGCCAGCCGCTGCCAATGATCGGAGGTGAGCACCACCGTGGCCTGCTTCCAGAGGCCCTGGGCTTCCAGTTCCTGGCGGACCTTCCGGAGGGTCGAGTCCACCAGCCGCAGGTTTTCCGTCAAGGGGAGGTTCTTGGGCGGGTGAGTGGTGAACTCCCCCGTGGCGGGATCCACCAGGGTGGGGGCATGGGGCACGGGCCAATGCACGAGGATGGCATCGAAGCGGCGACTGTGGATGGCTGCCAGGGTCTCATCGAGGGCGTGCAGGTAGACCAGGGGGACTGACTCGACCTTGCCCCCGTGGTTCCAGAGGTAGTTGATGCCTGGGATGTTTTCCAGGACGCAGCGCCACTGCCGGACGAGGGAGCCGCCAAAGGTCCGGTAGCGGTACTGGCCCTCCTCCCATTCCTGGAAGTAGGGCTTGCGGCGGATCTCCAGCGTTGGGCGGGCCCCGCGGTAGGCGGGGCCGAAGGCGTGGTAATGGGTGATGTAGCAGGTCCTGAGACCCTGCTCGCCCCACTGATACGGCAGGTCCCGGGCCTGGCTCCAGGCCGTCCAGTCGGCCTCGCCCCTGAACTTCAGGAGCGTCTCCTGGCCCTCCATGGTGCGGGCGGCCTCCACCACCTTGCCTGCGAACAGTGAGGGGATGGAACGGAAGGTCTCGCTGGTGGGGGCATAGGCGCGGGTGAAGGTGAGGTTTTCCCGGGCGAAGCGGTCCAGCTCCGGCAGGGCGATGTGCGCGGGCCGCGCGGGGAAGGTCCAGTTGTAGTCCCACTCGTCGAAGATGAAGAGGAGCACGAGCCCCTTGGGACGGCTGCCCTGGCCGTTGGCGGGAGGCAGTGCCTTTATGGAGTGGGCCCTGGGGAGGAAGGAGGTGAGCTGCACCAGGGGCAGGGGGCTAAGCACCAGAAGGAAGGTGGCGGACCAGCGCCGGAACCGGTGTTCCTGGAAAAAGATGAACAGAGCCAGGAGGAGGAACGGTGTGCCGTAGAAGACCAGGAACCTCGGCCAGCCAAGCTGCGCGGCCTGAAGGGCGAGGTTGAAGTAGTAGGCCTGATCCTGGAGGCTTACCCGAAGGCCGTTGAGGGCCAGGCCAGTGATTAGGAACAAGGCCAGGGAGCGCAGGCTGGATAGCCGCCCGGCGGGAATCCGCTCGATCGCCCGGAACCCGAAGTTGAGCAGCAGGGCGAGCAGAGCGAGGTTCATCCCGAGGGCCATCAGTCCCAGGGCACCGACGGAATAACCCATGAAGTAGCGCGCCCCAGCGCCTGGAGCCATCTCCACCCAGGCCGGCAGGAGCAGCAGATTGGCCAGGGAGAGACCCTTGATGAGGCGCAGGGGCTTCAATGTTTTCCTACCAGGTAAAGGGTCCGTTGGGCATCGGGGAGGGCCAGGGTTTGGATGATCTCGAAGTGTGGCAGGAGGGCCGCCTGGAAGGTGGCTTCTTCCAGGCTTGCGTAGAGGTACGCGCTGGGGCCTGCGAGCTTCATGAATTGGGGATCCTTTGGCGCCACCCATTCGAGGACGGCATGGCGGTGGGTGGTTCCTGCCAGAAAGGCAGCGATGCCCTCCAGGGGTACCCGCTCACGGACAAGCAGATGATGCACCAGCGCCAGCGCAAAGGTCATCTCAAACCGGCCTGCCAGGCGGTCGAGCAGGCTGAACTCCTCCCGGTAGTTCCACCCCAGGCACGGTGAGGGCCGGCCCAGATCGGCCACCAGGGGCTGGATGTCCAGGCCTTCAGCGTCGGCCTCAAGGAACAGTCGGTTCACGCATTCCGGATCGGCATCCAGGGCCACGACCCGGGCGCCGGCCTGGGCGGCCAGCTTCGAGAATTTGCCGGTGTTGCAGCCCAGGTCGAGAACGGTGGCTGGGCGAGTTGTTTCGAGTGCCTGGGCGATAAAGGCGGTCTTGGCTGCCAGGCCTTCCGCCGTGTAGCTGGAGCCCCGATCCTGGTAGTCGGACCAGGTGCTGGCTTGCGGGGCCGGCGGGGCCAGGCGTCCCAGGCGGCGGGTCAGCCCCTTCAGGATGCGTCGGGTGATGGTGGTGGCTACTTCGGGCGAACTACCCTCGGGCTGCTCTGGTTTTGGGTCCTGGCCGGCTCTGCGCCCCAGCCAGGCCGGGAGCGTGATGAGGCCGAAGGCGACAGGGTGGAACTTCAGCACCGGCCGCAGGATGGGGAGAGCCACGTCCGGGGCGATGCCATCGCGGTGGGCGAGGTAGAGCCAGCGGAGAGGGATCTTCCGGTGGATGTGAAGAAAGAGCGGGATCAGGAAGGTGCGGGCAAATTGCCCATAGGCCCGCCAGCCCAGCTGAGCCGGTTCGCGTTGCACCGGGCTCAGGAAATCCACGAAGACGGGACGCGTACCCTCGAAGAGCACATTGGTGGGGGTGGCATCCTTCAGCTCCCAGCCTTCTTCCAGCAGCTCCCGGTTGGCCTCCAGGGTGAGGGCCGCGGCGCGCTGTAGCATGGCCACTGGCCACTCGTGGGGGTAGCTCGGGAAGAAGACCCTGGGATGGATCAGGTGCAGCGGGGCGGTCTCTGAGAATTCGGCCCCAATCCACTGGCCCTGGTCCTGGAGCCGCTGCACCGTCCGCAGCCCCGCCACCTGCGTAGCTCTTGCCTGCCCATTGGGGGTCAAGCTGCGGAGGATGGCGCCATCCAGGGAGAGGGCCACCCGGCCATCCGGATCCCGGAAGGATCCCCAAGAGGGTGCAGCCACCGGCGCCGGCCCCGTGTTCACGGCTTGGTGCTGGATTTCTGGCCCAGCAGTTGACGGAGGCCGTCCCTGATCTTCTTCCAGAAGGTCAGAAACAGCCCCAGCGACCCCGCGAGGAGGAACTGGAAGGCCATGGAGCCAGAGCCTGGATCGATGTATGCCAAGTGATTTCCTGCTGCAGACACGGCTTGTTGAAGTCGCGAATTGATGATTTCCCAGTATGGACTCGTTCATACGAGATCAGGGCCCCATGGGAAGTGCAATGTTCCATGGAGTCATTCATCGGCCCCGGGCGCCCGAAGGATGAGTTTGCAGGCTGGCCTGCTCAGGCCATGGTCCAACCTAGGCCATCGAAAGGGGAAAGGGGCTCTTCGGGGCGCTTCACTCCACCCAAGCGTGCGTCCCGGTGCCAGTGCCCGAGCGGCGGGCAGCGTTTGTCGGGACAGCCACCCCAGGTCACCTTCAACCCTGGGGCAGGCATCCGCATGGCCCTCGGCCCGTGCTAGCGTGAAGCAGTCCCCAGATGGGCCTTTTGGTAAGGAACCGCATATGCGTCGGACCCTTTGTCTGGGCTTGTTGTGCACCAGCTTCATGGCCTTCGCCCAGACGCCGCCGGAACTCGACCTGCAGAACCTGAAGCAGTTCGTGGCGGCGCCCCAGAACCAGCCGCTACAGACGCTGGATCCGACCCCCAAGCAAGGCGCGCTGGTGCCGAAGCTCGTCGAGGGCAAGGCGGACGGGAGCAGCCTTTCCAAGGAGGAGCTGCAGGCCCGGGACGAGGCCCGCCTCGACGCGGAAATCAAGGGCCAGAAGGCCAAGGATAAAGGGCCCCGCCGGTTCGCTGCGGACCTCTTCGACAACCGGCAGGTGAACCCCTCCTCCACCACCGATGGCGGCATCGCCGATGACTACCTCCTGGGCACGGGGGATGTGCTGGCGGTGAATGTTTTCGGCAGCGCCACCTTCGAGGTGCCAGCCCAGGTGGATGGCCGGGGCGAGATCGTCATTCCCAAGGTGGGTTCGGTCAAGGTCGGCGGGCTGAGTCTGGGCCGGGCCAAGCAGGCGGTGCAGGGCCTGGTGGGCCGGCAGTACTCCAACACCACGGTGGATATCCAGGTGATGAAGCTGCGCGAAGTGCGGGTGTTCATCCTGGGCGAAGTCTATAAGGCCGGGGGCTACCTGACGCCCAGCCTCAGCTCCCTGGTGAACGTGCTCAGCCTGGCCGGAGGGCCCACCTCCGCCGGCAGCTTCCGGGATATCCGCGTGATGCGCGGGGGCCAGGTGGTGCATCGGCTGGATCTCTATCCGCTGCGGGCCGAGGGGCGCGGGAACATCAACTACAGCCTGCAGAGCGGCGATGTGTTGTTCGTGCCGGTGGCGGGCTCCCGGGTGTTGATGGAGGGGGCCTTTCTGCGGGTGGCCACGGGACCGCAGGAAGCGGGAGCGGGCCTTCAGCTGGAGCTCAAGCCCGAAGAGTCCGCCTGGGATGCGGTCCGGTTCGTGGGCGGGGTGCTGCCCACGGCCTACGCCAGCTACATCACCCTGCAGCGGGCCGATCCCAACGGCGTGATCAGCGTCCAGAACCTGCCCACTACCGAGGCGGCTCTGCGGGGCACCCGGCTGTTCTTCAACGATGTGCTGCGGGCCCTGGGCCAGACCGAGCGCACCGAAGGCGTGGTGGATGTCTTGGGCCGGGTGCGGGTGCCGGGCCGCTTCGCTTTCAAGCCGGGCCTGATGGTCAGGGATCTCCTGGCGGGGCAGGACCAGCTGCTGCCGGACACCTATCTGGGCCGGGGCGAGGTGGTGCGCACCTATGCCGATGAGCGGCAGGAGCTGTTCCCCTTCGATGTGGGCAAGGCCATGCAGGCCGAGCCCCAGCACAACCTGGCCCTGGCTGCCCGGGACAAGATCACGCTCTTTGCCGTCACCGAGCTGCGGCTGCCCCAGAAGGTGACCGTGCTCGGCCCGTTCACCCATCCCGGGATTTTCGAGTGGTACGAAAGCATGCGTGCTTCGGACCTGGTGTTCCGGGCGGGAATTCCCCAGCTTTCCGCCAACCGCTACTACGCGGAACTGGCCCACACCAAGGATGGCAAGCCCAGCCTGGTGCTGCGGCTGGATCTGGAGAAACTGCTGTCCACGGAGGCAGGCAGCCCCATCAACCTGAGGGATGACGCCATCAACCCCAAGGTGGAGCCCTACGACACCCTCAGCTTCTATGAGAAGCCGGACTACCACACCCATCGCACGGTGCGGGTGCAGGGCCAGGTGGCCCGCCCGGGGAGCTATGTGTTCGATCAGGACCGCCCCACCCTGAGCCAGCTGATCCAGCGGGCCGGGGGCTTCACCCTGGAGGCGATGCCCCGGGCTGGCCTGCTGCTCCGGAGGGTTCCGCTGGGTATCAACATTCAGGAAAGGGGGATCACGGAATCGCTGGACCGCTTGAACGAGACCAAGATCCTGGTGGACAAGAGCCCCACCACTGGTGAGCTGCAGAAGGGCGCCATGTTCAGGCCGCCCGTGCTGCATGGCCTATCCACCAGCAACCTGCTGCGCATGGTGGTGGATTTCGAGGCCGCTGCCAAGGGCGCCAAGGAGGCCGACACCGAACTGCTGGATGGTGACGAGATCATCATTCCGCGGGTCTCCGATACGGCCTTCGTGGTGGGGGAAGCGGCCAGCTCCTTCGGCACCTACAAGGTGAAGCCCGGCATGTCGGTTTCGGACCTGCTGGAGAAGGCGGGTGGGCTGACCCGCAATGCGGACTCCCGGAATATCCGTTTGATGAAGGCCGACGGCCACATCGTGGACAGCTGGGTGATGTCGAAAAAGGTCGAACCCGGTGACACAGTGCTGGTGCCCCAGCGCTTCCGCCGCGAAACCAACTGGCAGGAGAACCTCGCCGCCCTGACCCCGCTGGCGCTGATCCTGAATGCCCTGGCCGCCACGGGACACCTGTAACCGCCGGAACCAGGCCAGCAGGCCCACCTTCGGCCCGTGGTCCAGTTCGGACAACCGCTGGCGGCCGGGATTCATCGCCACCCTGTCCGCCCGGGGCCGAACCCTTGTTCCGATGAAGCCGAGGGTCGAGCAGCGCCTTCTGCCCCCTGGGCCCTGCGTGCTTCGAAGGTGCTTGCCTGCACCCGGGCCCTGGACAAGGGGCACCCCGGGGGGGGGAAGCATGAAACAATCTTTCAAGCAGCTTGGGGTACAGCATGTTCAAGAATAGAGTCCTGTTAATCACCGGTGGGACTGGTTCCTTTGGGAATGCGGCGTTGGATCGGTTTCTCGCGACTGAGGTCGGAGAAATTCGCATCTTCAGCCGCGACGAAAAAAAACAGGACGACATGCGGCACCGCTATCAGAGCAGCAAACTGAAGTTCTACATCGGCGACGTGCGGGACTATGTGAGCGTTCATGAGGCCATGCGCGGTGTTGATTACGTGTTCAGCGCTGCGGCCTTGAAGCAGGTTCCTTCCTGCGAGTTCCACCCGGTGGAGGCCGTGAGGACGAACGTGCTCGGGACGGAAAACACCCTGCGGGCGGCCATTGAACAGGGTGTCAAGCGTGTGGTGGTGCTCAGCACGGACAAAGCGGTCTATCCGGTCAACGCCATGGGCATGAGCAAGGCCCTGATGGAGAAGGTTACGATCGCCATGGGGCGGAACGTGGACTGTGACAAAACCTGTCTCTGCAACACCCGCTACGGGAATGTCATGGCTAGCCGGGGTTCCGTCATTCCCTTGTTCGCCCGCCAGATTCTGGCAGGCCAGCCTTTGACGATCACGGACCCGGACATGACGCGGTTCATGATGTCGCTGCCAGACGCCGTGGACCTCGTCCTCTACGCCTTCAAGCATGGCAACCAGGGCGAAACCTTCGTACAGAAGGCCCCGGCCGCTACCATCCTCACCCTGGCCGAAGCCATGAAAAAGATCTTCAGTGCCGGGAATGAGATCCGGATTCTCGGTACCCGCCATGGCGAAAAGAAACACGAGTGCCTCGTCAACCGGGAAGAGATGGCCCGGGTGGGCGACCTCGGAGCTTACTACTGCATTCCTGCGGATGGCCGAGACCTGAACTACAACCAGTACTTCAATAAGGGCGAACCCACCATCTCTGTGGGCGCAGACTACACATCCGAGAATACCCGCCGCCTGGAGGTGGATGGCATGGTGGAACTGCTGCTCAAGCTCAAGTTCATCCAGGACCTGCTGGCTTCAGGCCGGGCCGAAGAAGTCGGCTGATCGGGGCCTCAGCGCAAAGGAGTTCCATGAAAGTAGCCGTACTGGGTGCATCGGGGATGCTGGGCTCCATGGTCCTAAGCGTTCTCGGGGAAGATCAGAACCTTCGGTTGCTGGCGACTATCCGTCCAGGGACGGCTGGGCCTTCTTCAACCGGAATCGCCACGGAAGCCCTGGATGCCACCAGTGCTTCCCGCGCTGAGTTGGTCCGGATTATAGATGGGTGCGCCTGGGTGGTGAACTGCATCGGTCTGATCAAGCATCACATCCAGGACGATCGGCGCGCCACCACCGGGCAGGCCATCCGCATCAACGCCCTCTTCCCCCACCTGCTAGCTGAGGCCGCCCAGGAAACCGGCAGCCAGATCCTCCAGATCGCCACGGATTGCGTGTATTCAGGTGCGAAAGGCCCTTACCGTGAGGCTGATCCGCAGGACGCCTTGGATGTCTATGGCAAGTCCAAGAGCCTGGGCGAGGTGGTGGCTCCGGGCATGCACCACCTCAGGTGCTCGATCATCGGCCCAGAGCTCAAGGAGCGCCGCTCGCTCCTCGAGTGGTTCCTGGGGCAGCCTGTTGGGACAAGCCTGCAGGGGTATTCAAACCACCTCTGGAATGGCGTAACGACCCTGCACTTTGCCCGTATCTGCCGGGGCATCCTGCGTGAGAACACAGCCCTTCCGCAGCTCTGCCATGTGGTGCCCGGTGACCTGCTGTCCAAGGGGGAGCTGCTCCTGAACATTCGCCGGTCCTATGGGCGAGAGGATCTCCAGGTGGAGCTCCAGCCCGCGCTCAAGGCGGTGGACCGAACACTCGCCACCTCCGACCCGGCCTTGAACCTCAGGCTCTGGAGAGGCGCAGGCTATGAGGCTCCTCTTACGCTTGCCGCCATGGTTGAGGAACTTGCCCAGACAACCCTATCCCGAAGAAGGTGCCAGGCATGAAAGTCATGACGCTCCTCGGTACCCGGCCGGAAATCATTCGGTTGAGCCGGGTCATCTCCCACCTTGATCAGGTCACTTCCCACACCCTGGTGCATACGGGCCAGAATTTCGACCGGCGACTCAACGAACTCTTCTTCGAAGAACTGGAGGTCCGGCCCCCGGATCACATCCTCGGGGCCCAGGGGACCTTCGGTGACCAGGTGGGGGTAATCCTTAACGGCGTCGAGCGGCTGATCCAGGAAATCCGCCCGGACCGCTTCCTGATCCTAGGTGACACCACCAGCGGGCTGGGGGCCATTGTCGCGAAGCGCACGGGGGTGCCGGTCTATCACATGGAAGCGGGCAACCGTTGCTACGACGACCGGGTCCCAGAGGAAGTGAACCGTCGCATCATCGACCATTCCAGTGATGTCCTGATGCCCTATACCGAGCGGAGTCGCCAGAACTTGCTCCGGGAGGGCATCCCGGGCCAGCGCATCTTCGTGACGGGCAACCCCATCTTCGAGGTCATCCAGCACTACGAGCCGAAGATCCAGCGGTCGAGGATTCTCGAGACCCTTGGCCTGAAGGAACAGGCCTTCTTCCTGGTGACCATGCACCGGGCCGAAAATGTTGATGTCGAGGAACGCCTGCGGGCCTTTATCGAGAGTTTTGACCGCCTCCAACGGGAGTACGGGTTCACCGTCATCGTGAGCACGCACCCACGCACCCGGCTCCGGCTGCAGGCGCTAGGTCTGGAGGGAGCGAACCCCGAGGTGCGATTTCTGGAGCCCTTTGGGTTCTTCGACTTCATTGCGCTGGAGAAGACGGCCGCCTGCGTCCTCAGCGACAGCGGCACGGTCCAGGAGGAATGCGCCATCTTTCGTGTCCCCAACGTGACCATTCGGGATGTCACCGAGCGACCGGAGACCATCGAATGCGGCAGTTGCGTCCTGAGCGGAGCCCACCCCGAGCAGATCCAACAACTCGTCCGGCTGGCCCTGGGGAAGGGGGCGGCTTGGGCCGCGCCCCGGGAATACCTGCAGCCGAACGTGAGCGAGATCGTTCTGCGGGTTCTGCTCGGCTATCTGCATCGCTCAGGAACCTGACTTCTTAGCCCACAGAAATATACTCGCGGGGCCACCAGGGGCTCGAAAGGCGCGGCACCTAGCTACTGGATGGTGACGAGATCATCATCCCGCGGGTCTCGGATACGGCCTGCCTGGTGTGGGAAGCCTGGAACCATCTTCCAAACAGTGCGGGGAGAGCATGGGTTTGGTTGAGCCCACCAGGGTTGCAGGCCGGTGGGCTCAACGAGCCCAAGCGACTCCCTTCGGAGCGAGGCGCTGGGAGTAGCATCCCTGTTAGAGAACCCAGCCCCAGCAACCACGCCCGCCCACCCGGAGCCTGCCATGAGCCTGCTACCCGGCCAGATGATGCAGCTGCCGCTGCTGATCTCCAGCCTGATCACCCACGCGGCGCGGCACGCGGGGGACACGGAGATCGTGTCGAAGCGGGTGGAAGGGGACCTCCACCGCACCACCTGGGCGGCGGTCGAACTGCGCGCGCGCAAGCTGGCCCAGGCTCTCGCGCGGCTGGGCTGCCAGCCCGGCGACCGGGTGGGCACCCTGGCCTGGAACGGCTACCGCCATCTGGAGCTCTACTACGGCACCTCGGGCACGGGTCTCATCTGCCACACCATCAATCCGCGCCTCTTCCCGCAGCAGATCGCCTGGATCATCAACGACGCGGCCGACCGGGTGCTCTGCTTCGACCTGAACCTGCTGCCCCTGGTCGAGAAGCTCGCGCCGGACTGCAAGACGGTGGAACATTTCGTGCTGCTGGGCGAGCGCGGCCAGCTGCCGGCGGCGACGGCCATTCCCAATCTGCGCTGCTATGAAGACCTGCTGGCGGCCGAGGACGGCGACCTGGCCTGGCCCAGCTTCGACGAGCACACCGCCTCGAGCCTGTGCTACACCTCGGGCACCACGGGTGATCCCAAAGGGGCCCTGTACAGCCACCGCTCCACGGTGCTGCACAGCTACGCCGCCCTCATGCCCGACGCCATGAACATCCGTTCGACCGACGTTGTGCTGCCGGTGGTCCCCATGTTCCACGTCAACGCCTGGGGCATTCCCTATGCGGCGGCCATGGTGGGCTGCAAGCTGGTCTTCCCCGGCCCCCACCTGGATGGCAAGTCCCTCTTTGAGCTCTTCGAGGCGGAGCAGGTCACCTTCAGTGCCGGTGTGCCCACCGTCTGGCTGGGACTGCTGACGCACATGCAGGCCCACAACCTGAAGTTCTCCTCCTTCCGCTGCACGGTCATCGGTGGGGCCGCCTGCCCGCCGTCCATGCTCGACACCCTGGAAGACGACTACGGGGTGGAGGTGGTCCACGCCTGGGGCATGACCGAGCTCTCGCCCCTGGGCACGCTGTCGCGGCTGCGGGCCCGGCAGTTGGATCTCCCCAGGGAAGACCAGCGCCGGCTGCTGGCCAAGCAGGGCAAGGTGCTCTGCGGCATCGACATGCAGATCGTCGATGGCGAGGGCGTGCCCCAGCCCTGGGATGGCGAGGCCTCGGGCGAGCTGATGGTTCGGGGGCCCTGGGTCATCAGCAGCTACTTCGGTTCCACCCAGTCGCCGCTGCAGGATGGCTGGTTCCCCACGGGCGACGTGGCCACCATCGATGCCGACGGCTTCATGCAGATCACGGACCGCAGCAAGGATGTGATCAAGTCCGGCGGCGAGTGGATCAGCTCCATCGCCCTGGAAAACTTGGCCGTGGCCCACCCGGCGGTGCATCAGGCCGCGGTGATCTCCGTGGCCCACCCCCAGTGGGGCGAGCGGCCGCTGCTCATCGTGGTGTTGAAGCCGGGCGCCTCTGCCACGCGGGAGGAACTACTGGCCTTCTACCGGGGCAAGACGCCGAACTGGCAGGTGCCGAACGACGTGATCTTTCTGCCGGAGCTGCCGCACACGGCCACCGGCAAGATCCAGAAGCTCAAGCTGCGCGAGGCCTTCCGGAACCATCAGTGGTCCCAGCCCTGACGACCGGCCGGTCCCCCGCACTGCACCCCGCCTGACCCGTACCCCAGGTGAGCCACCAGAACAGGAGTCTTCGCCATGCGTTTCGACGGCCAATCCTTCCAGTGTTCCCTGCTCGAGGGGGGTGTGGCCGAGCTGCGCCTCGACCTTCGGGGGGAGGCGGTCAACAAGTTCAACGCGCCCACCCTGGCGGAGCTGGCTGAAGTGGTGGCCCTCCTCCAAGCGGCGCCTGAGGTCCGGGGGCTCCTGCTGATCAGCGCCAAGGAGTCGGGCTTCGTGGTCGGCGCCGACGTCACGGAATTCCCGGGCCACTTCCAGAAGTCCGAAGCGCAGCTGGTGGACTGGATCGCCTCGGTGCACCGGCTCTTCTCCGCCATCGAGGACTTCGACTTCCCCACGGTCTCGGCCATCCACGGCGTCGCGCTGGGCGGCGGCCTGGAGCTGGCGCTCACCACCAGCTACCGGGTGCTGGCGAGCAGCGCGAAGATCGGCTTCCCGGAGACCCGGCTGGGCATCTTTCCGGGCTGGGGCGGCACCGTGCGCATGCCCCGCCTGGCCGGGGCCCCTGCGGCCATCGCGTGGATGGTGGCGGGCGACACCCACGGCGCGGAGGAGGCCCTGCGGCTCGGCATGGCGGATCGGGTGGTGGCGCCCGAGCAGCTGCGGGAGGCGGCCCTGGATCTGCTGGGCCAGGCCCTGTCCGGCCAACTGGATTGGAGGGCCCGCCGCCAGGAGAAGGTGAGCCCCCTGAAGCTCGACGCAGCCAAGCGCGCCCAGGTCTTCGAGGCCGCCAAGGCCGCCGTCGCCGCCAAGATGGGGCCGAACTATCCGGCGCCCCTGGCCGCCGTGGCGACCATGGAACAGGGCGCCGCCCTGGGCCGGGACGAGGCGCTGGCCATCGAGGCGGCGACCTTTGCCAGGATCGCCAGGACCCCCACGGCCTTCGCCCTGGTCGGCAATTTTCTGGGTGACCAGTTCGTGGGGAGGCTCGCCAAGCAGCTGGCCAAGACTGGCACCCGGGTGGAGTCGGCGGCCGTGCTGGGGGCGGGCATCATGGGCGGCGGCATCGCCTACCAGTCCGCCGCCAGGGGCACGCCCATCCTCATGAAGGACATCGATGAGAAGGCCCTGGCCCTGGGCCTCGCCGAGGCCTCGAAGCTGCTCGCGAAGAGCGTGGAGAAGGGCACCCTGAGCGCCGCGGCCAGCGCCGAGATCCTCAGCCGGATCCGTCCCACCCTCAGCTTCGCCGACTTCGGGACCGTGGACCTGGTGGTGGAGGCCGTGACGGAGAACGAGCGGATCAAGACCGCCGTGCTCCTGGACCTGGAAAACCAGGTGAAGGCAGACGCGATCCTGGCCAGCAACACCTCCACCATCTCCATCACGCGCCTGGCGGAAGGCCTGCGCCGGCCCGAGCACTTCTGCGGCCTGCACTTCTTCAACCCCGTGCCCCGAATGCCCCTGGTGGAGATCGTCCGGGGCCGACTGACCAGTGATCGCACCGTGGCCACCGCGGTGGGCTATGCCCTGGCCCTGGGCAAGACGCCCATCGTCGTCCACGACTGCCCGGGCTTCCTCGTCAATCGCATCCTGTTCCCCTACTTTTCCGGGTTCTCGATGCTGGTGAACCAGGGTGTGGCCTTCCAGCGCATCGACACGGTCATGGAGGCCTTCGGCTGGCCCATGGGGCCGGCCTACTTGCTGGACGTGGTGGGCATCGACACGGCCCACCACGCCGACCAGATCATGGCCCAGGGCTTCCCAGACCGCATGGCCTCGGCGGTACCGACGGCCATCGGGGCCATGTTCGAGGCCCAGCGCTTCGGCCAGAAGAGCGGCCGGGGCTTCTACCAGTACGTTCCCGATGCGAAGGGCGTCCCCAGGAAGCAAGTTGATCCGGCTGCTGCCGGGATCCTGGTGCCCCTGGTGCAGCAGGACCATGGCGCCGCCATCACCGACCAGGACATCGTGGACCGGATGCTGCTCCCCATGATCATCGAGGGCTCCCGCTGCCTGGAGGACGGCATCGTCGCCGGCCCCGTGGAGGTGGACCTGGGCCTGCGCTACGGCCTGGGCTTCCCGCCCTTCCGGGGCGGCGCCCTCGCCCATGCCGACCGGGTGGGTCTGGTGGCCCTCTGCGCGACGGCGGCGCGGTTCCGGTCCCTGGGCCGGCTCTACGAACCCACCGCACAGATGCTCCGACTGGCCGAGGGCGGCGGCAGCTTCCACGCCGCGAGGTAGGCCGGCCCGGGCCTTGTGACGGTTTCCGGGCGAATCCGGACCTAGACTATCCGCCAAGTCACCCACCCTACGATCCACTCAACCCCATCAGAGGCATTGCGACCTTGCCGGAGGTGCTCTTGAAGTATCTGGACGACGATCGCGACATCCGCTTCAACCTCTTTGAATGGCTGGACCTGGACGTGCTCCTGCAGGCTGGGCCCTTCGCAGAATTCGACCGGGAGCAGCTGGGCATGGTCCTGGACGAGGCCCTGAAGGTGGCCCGGGGCAGCATCGCGGCCTGCAACGAGTTGGGGGACCGGGTCGGCGCCCGCTTCGAGAACGGCAAGGTGGCGTTGCCGGAGGGTTTCGCCGAGGGGTTCCGGGACCTGGCCTCGGGGGGCTGGATCAGCGCCACCATGAGTCCGGAGTACGGCGGCATGGGCCTGCCGGAAGTGGTGGGCACGGGCATCAGCGAATGCCTCATGGGGGC
>JBBRZL010000078.1:0-15978 GCA_038236735.1 Holophagales bacterium
CGAGCAGACTCGAACTGCTACGGCTTGTGGCCACCACCCCCTCAAGATGGCGTGTCTACCAATTTCACCACGCGGGCAACGTGGAAGGTCAAGTGTGTCGCAAAGCGCGGATGCGGTCAATGACCGGTTTCGCGGAGGCTGTGGGGCTATTTCTTGGCGGGAATTGGCGCGGGCGCGGGAGCGGCAGGAACGGGAACCAGCGGGGTCGGCACCGTGACCTTGGGCTTGTCCGCGACCTTGTCCAGCACCGAGCGGTTCTGGCGGATGATGAGGACTTCGATGCACAAAGTGGTAGCCAGAAAGCCCCCGGCCAGCCAGTAGGTGGCCTTGGAGAGAAAGGGCGTGGCGCCCTGGGCGCCAAAGGCAGAATTTGCGCCGCCGCCGCCGAAGGAAGCCCCGAGGCCGCCCTTGGTGCCAGGCTGCAACAGGATCGCCCCGATGAGCAGGACACCGAAGAGGATGAGAAACGCGAGGGCGAGGCCGTTCATGGAAACTCCAACCTCCTAGTCTGCCACGGGCAGGCCCGGCCAGCAATCGGGGATGGCGGCCCGCAGCCGACCGCGTCGCAAGCTGCTACATCCACAGCCCCGTGAGGCTGGGGGCCTGGAGCACCCGGTGGATGGCCTGGGCCTGTTCCACCAGCCGGATGAAGTCCGAGGGCAGGAGGGCCTGGGGGCCGTCGCTGAGGGCCTGTTCGGGATGGCAGTGCGTTTCCACCAGCAGGCCGTCGGCGCCGGCAGCAACGCCCGCCAACCCACAGGGGATCACCAGGTCCCGGCGGCCTGCGGCGTGGCTGGGATCCACCATGACCGGCAGGTGGGTGAGGGCCTTGGCCGCGGGCACCACGCTGACATCCAGGGTGTTGCGGGCGTGATCGGACCAGGTGCGGATGCCGCGCTCGCAGAGCACCACGTTGCGGTTGCCCTCGCCCAGCACGTATTCGGCAGCATAGAGCCATTCCTCCAAGGTGGCCGAGGGGCCCCGCTTGAGCAGGATGGGCTTGCCGCAGCGCCCGGCCCGGCGGAGCAGGGCGAAATTCTGCATGTTGCGGGCGCCAATCTGCACCATGTCGGCGCTGCTTTCCACGGCGTCGAAAGTCTCCACCTCGGTGGCCTCGGTGACGATGCCCAGATCGAATTCGGCGCGGGCCGCTTCCAGGATCCGCAGGCCTTCGAGCCCCAGTCCCTGGAAGGCATAGGGGCTGGTGCGGGGCTTGTAGGCGCCGGCCCGCAGCAGCTTGACGCCGGCTTCGGCCACATAGCGGGCCACGGTGAAGAGCTGCTCACGGGTCTCGACGCCACAGGGGCCGCCCACCAGGGCCAACTCCGACCCGCCGATCTTCACGCCCCGCACGTCCACCACCGTGCGGCCAGCGGCGGCATCCGCGCTGGCCAGCTTGTAGGGGCTGGTGATGGGCACCACCCGGCGCACCCCGGCCAGGGGCTCGATGCGGTCGGGCTTTAGCGCCCTGGAGGCGTTGAGCGCCACGATGCTCACGGCTTCGGGTGCCTCGTGCACCTGGCAGCGGATGCCCAAGGCCTCCAGCAGTGCCAGGACCTGCCCCACCTGGTCAGGCGTGGCGTGGGGTTCCATAAGTATCAACATGCGGGCCTCGGGGACGTCATTCTACCGGGCTCCTGGACACCTTGGCGCCAGAGGACGCACACTAGGCGCGGAGGTCTCCCATGAGGCGCGCTTCCTGGTTAGCCATTCCCATCCTCTTGGCGTTCGGTTGCACCCGGCCCGAAGTCGAGGCCTTCCGGCGTCAGCCCACGCCAGTCATCGTCTCCGTCACCATGCCCTCCAATCTCATCGACCGGGACGGCTTCCAGAAGGAATATGCGTCCGCTCTCCGCGCCCGGCTCGCCACCCGCGTGGTGGTCGTGCCTCAGGGGGTGACGCCTCCGGCGGGGGCCGCGGAACTCCAGGTGGACATTCGCGACATTTCCCCCGCGCCGGGCCAGCCCAGCCCAGCCGCCGTCGGCGTAGCCACCGGCGTCACCGTGGGGGTCCTCAGCGCCGTTTCGGGCAACCGGGGCTGGGGCGCGATAGATGGCTTGTTCTGGGGCATCTGGGCGGGCAGCAACGTGGCCATGCACCAGCAGCGCACCCAGCATCGGCTCGGCTACCGTCCGCAGGCGGTGAAGGCCGAAGTGCGCCTCATGCAGCCGGGCAACCCCGAGCCGCTGTGGGTGGGTTCCATCGAGCCCAGTGAGGTGGTGGAGGCCATGGATCCCCTGCCGCCTGGCTACCGCGATGACGATGGCCGGATCCGGGAGGAGGAGGCCAAGGGCTTTGCCCGGGTCGTGGTGCAGAAACTCTCCATTGACTTCCAGTGGACCCGCTTCTCCGAGCAGCGCTTCTACGGCGTCGCGCCGGGGTACCAGGAACCCGTCCGGCCCCTGACGCCGGCGACCCCGCCTCCCATGGCGCCTCCACCCCCGCCACCGGCCATGATTCCGCCGCCCCCCCCGACGCTGCCGCCACCGCCCGCCGAGCCGCAGTAGCCACGATGGAAGCCAAGACGATCCGCTGTTCCGGGTGCGGTGCCGCGGTGCCCTTTGACGCCCTGCAGTGCCCCTACTGCCGGGCCCAGCTCGCCACGGTGGCCTGCCCCGCCTGCTTCGCCCTGGTGCCCCTCTCGGCCAGCCACTGCCCATGCTGCGGCGTAGCCATGGCCCCGCGGACGGCCTCGGTACCGGATGGCGCGCCCTGTCCCGGCTGTACGAAACCCCTCGCCCACTCGCAGATCGGGGAAGTTGAAGTCCAGGCCTGCCTGGCCTGCGGCGGCCTCTGGCTGGACCGGGCCGTGTTCGAGCAGCTGGGCGCCAGCCGCGAACGCCAGGGGGCCCTGCTCGGCGCGCTGCCGGCATCCTCCGGGCCATCCGCCACAGCCCTGGAACCGGTGCACTACCGCCCCTGTCCCGCCTGTGCCCAGCGCATGAACCGCGTGAACTACGCCCGGCGCTCTGGCGTGGTGCTGGACGTCTGCAAGGCCCACGGCATCTGGTTCGACGAGAACGAGCTGCGCCGAGTGCTGGCCTTCGTGGCCGAGGGCGGCCTGGACCGCTCCCGCGAACTGGAACTGGAGGAGCTCAAGGAAGCCAAGCGGCTCGCCGCCATCCAGATCCCCCAGCATCCAGCCTCGTCCTACGAGTTCCGCCAACAGCTGAACGCCCAGGGCCACTGGCTGAGCTCCGTGGGCCTGATCGCTCTGGCCGCCGAAGTGGCGGACATCTTCCTGGATCGCGGCTGACTAGCCCGCCTGCCGCACCAGCTCTGCGAACTTCCGGGGATCCAGGCTGGCGCCACCCACGAGGCCACCGGCGACTTCGGGGATGGTCAGCAGCTCGGGGAAGGTTTCAGGCGTGACGCTGCCGCCATAGAGGATGGGCACTGGGTAGTTGGCGCTGGCGAGGTGCCGGTTCAGCTCGGCGCGGATGAAGGCGTGCGCCTCGCGGATCTGGTCCGCCTCGGCGCGGCGGCCGGTGCCGATGGCCCAGACGGGCTCGTAGGCTACCCAGAGGGGGCCGGGGCCAGTCTCGGCCAGAATGGACAATTGCTGACCAAGCACAGCCAGCGTCTGCCCGGCATCGCGCTGTTCGAGCGTTTCGCCGATGCAGAGCAGGGGCAGCAGGTCCCACTGCCAGGCGGCCTTCACCTTCTTGACCAGGGCCGCGTCGGTCTCGCCGAAGAACTGGCGTCGCTCGCTGTGGCCCAGCAGCACGCCGGAACAGCCAGCATCCCGCAGCTGGGGCATGGAGATCTCGCCCGTGAAGGCGCCCTTGGGTTCGGCGTGGCCATTCTGGCCGAAGACCTGGATTCCCTTGGGCCGGACCAGTTCGCTTACTTGATGCAGCAGCGTATAGGGCGGGGCGATTCCGATTTCAGTTTCTACCTTGGGCGCGACGCGCCCGAGCAGATCCTCACAGAAGCTCCTGGCCTCGTCCTTGGTCATGTTCATCTTCCAGTTGGCGACGACGTAGCGCATGGAATCTCCTCAGTGATGGCGGTCTTCCGTTAGAGGCTATCAGCCTTCCCTCCTGCGAAGGTACTCGGTGGGCGTCTGGCCCAGGAAGGCCTTGAACACCCGGATGAAATGGGCCTGATCGCAGAACCCCAGGGAGAGGGCGAGCGCCGGGAGATCCACGGGATGGGCTCCCTCCAGCACTTCCATGGCATCGTGCAGCCGGTAGTGCTGGATCACCCACTTGGGGCTCACTCCGACGTAGTCGTTGAACAGCCGCTGCAGGGAGCGGAGGCTCAGGCCTGCGGCTCGGGTCACCGCCTTGGCCTGGGTGAGGGTGCGGTCTTCCAGGATCCGAGCTACCAGGGACCTTGCCAACTGGGCCTTGGCGTCCGGGGGCGGGAGTCGGGCCAAGAGGAAGGCTTCCAGGATCGAGACCGCCGCCGGTGCATCCGCCCCGCAGCGGAGGACCTCGGCTTCCATTCCACGGGTCTGGCCACGATGAAGGCTCCCAGCAGTGATTGTCGTATTTCTACAATACGGGTTTCAGATCTGGTCCAATCTTGGGTCCATCCATCCCCCCGAGGTGCCACGATGTCCCGATCACCCATCCAGGCAATGGGCCTGGCCCTCAGCGCCATCCTTGCTCCCTCTCTGATGGCCCAGGCCCTTCAGTCCGATGCTTCGAATTTAAAAAGGGAGGTTCGCGTGACCACGGTTGCCAAGGGTTCCTTCGAGGTGACCCTCGCCCCCCTGACCGAAGGAAGCCGCAAAGGTGTCTGGGCGCCGGGCCGGATGTCCATCGACAAGCGCTTCCAGGGGGACCTGGTGGGGGCCAGCCAGGGCGAGATGCAGACGGCCATGACTGAGGTGCAGGGCTCGGCGGGCTACACGGCCATCGAGAAAGTCAGCGGCCAACTCCACGGGCGCACCGGCACCTTCATCCTCCAGCACTTCGCCCTGATGGCGCGGGGGGTGCCGGGGGAGTGGACCGTCCAGATCGTTCCGGATTCAGGCACTGACGGCCTGAAGGGGATCACCGGCTGGATGAAGATCACCATCGTCGGGAAGGAACACAGCTACGCCCTGGAGTACCTCCTGCCGGCAGCGCCGTGACCGCGGGGGCGCGGCCCCTCAGCGCCGGAGCGCCGTGACCCCCGGCAGTTCGAGACCACTGAGGAATTCCAGGCTGGCCCCGCCCCCGGTGGAGACGTGGGACATGCGGGCGGCCACGCCGGCCTTGTTCACGGCGGCCACGCTGTCGCCACCACCCACCAGGACGAAGGCGCCCCGGTCGGCGACCTCGGCCAGTTCCTCGGCCACAGCCAGGGTTCCGCTGGCGAAGGGGGCCATTTCGAATACGCCCATGGGACCATTCCAGAGCAGAGTCTTCGCGGCGCGGATCTCGGTGGCATAAGCGGCCACGGTCTCGGGGCCGATGTCCAGGGCCATACGATCCACGGGAATGTTCTGGTCCAGGGTGATGGCGCAGACGGAGTCCTCCTTGAATTCGGCGGCCACCACGTGGTCCAGGGGCAGCAACAGGCGCGTACCCTTGGTCTTGGCCTGCTGCAGCAGCTCCAGGGCCAGGTCCAGCTTGTCTTCTTCGCAGAGGCTCTTGCCGATCTCAAAGCCCTGGGCCTTGAGGAAGGTGTAGCTCATGGCGCCGCCGATGAGGATGGCGTCGGCCTTGCCGAGGAAGTTCTGGATGAGTTCAATCTTGTCGCTCACCTTGGCCCCGCCGAAGATCACCACCAGGGGCTTCTCGGGGTGCTCGATGATCTTCGCGAGGGCCTGCAGTTCTTTCTCCAGGAGGAAGCCCGCCGCTACGCGGTCCTTGGGAAAATCGGCGACCATGCCGCTGACGGAGGCATGGGCGCGGTGGGCGGAGCCGAAGGCGTCATCGACGTAGGTATCCGCGAGCCTCGCCAGGCTGGCGGCGAAATCAGCATTGTTCTTGGTCTCGCCCTTCTCGAAGCGCAGGTTCTCCAGCAGAAGCACCTGGCCAGGCTTCAGGGCCGCCGCTTCGGCTTCGACAGCGGGCCCGTTCACATAGCTGGCCAACTGACAATCAAGGCCCTGCTCCCTCAGCCAGGCGGCTACGGGCGCAGCGCTGTAGGCTGCCTCGAAGCCCTTGCCCTCGGGTCGGCCCAGGTGGGAGGCCAACACCACGGAGGCACCTCCATCGAGTAGGTATTTCAGCGTCGGCAGGGTCTCGCGGACGCGGGTGGCGTCCGTGATCTGGCCGTCCTTGAGGGGCACGTTGAGGTCCGCTCGCAGGAAGACGCGGTGGCCCTTCACATCAAGATTCCGCACCGACTGAAAGGCCATGGCTGCTCCTTGGAAAACGTCGAACCCAGTCTGACTGAAGCGTGGACTATCGGCTATCGGCTATCGGCTATCGGCTATCGGCTCTCAGCTTCAGATTGTTGGAGACCGGATTCCAGTCGGCAGTCGTCAGCTGGCGTCAGCGCGCCTTTTCGAAGATGCCGATCCACCGGGGGCTGTCCCTGGTGAAGGCCCCGCCGGCGTAGGTGCCCAGGACGCGGCGGAGGCGGAGGCGGGCCCGGTCGGCCATCTCTTTGATGTCCTCGGGCTGGTAGAGGCGCACACTTTCCAGGACATCCCGCACTTCGCCCGTGTCCAGACGCGTGAGCACCATGCGCTTCACGAGGCGATCGCCTTCGATGGTCCTGAGGCTCTGGGCCCGCACGCCACCGCGCTCGACGGTATCTGCGGGAACCAGGGTGCGGGTCACCAGGTCGGCATTGAGATAGTCCATCACCAGCACGCCTCCAGGTTGGAGGAGGTCGCCCAGACTTAGCAGCAGGGCCCGGTTCTCGGCATCAGAGAAGTAGCCGAAGGGCGTGAACCAGAGGCAGATCCCCCGCAGGGACCCCTTCTTGAGCGGGAGCCGGCGCATGTCGCCGCGGACGAGCCAGGGGCGCAAGCGACTTGGGGCCAGGTGCAGGAGCGTCCGGGAGAGATCCAGGCCGAAGGCAAGGGGATTGACCCGACGCAGGATCTCCAGGTGCCGTCCCTCGCCGCAGCCCAGGTCGAGGACGGGGCCCTCGGCCAGTTCCGGCGCCACGCGCAGGGCCGAGCCCACGGCCACTCGGGCCTCTTCCTCATCCCGGTAGGCATAGAGCAGGACATAGTCCTCGTCAAACCACGATTTGAACCACTCGGTCAAGGGCACGCCCTTTGAAAGTCTCAGATTAGCCGGTGGAGGATCCCGGGGGCCACGGAGAAGGCTGACCATCCCGGTCGGCTACAATGGGCCTTGCAAAGGATGCCCATGCTGCGCCCCGAACGCCTTGAAGATCAGGTCCATTTCCTCCTCTCCACCCTTGCCCAGCGGGAGCTGCGGGATCCCGAGCTGGGTTTTGTGACGATCACGGCGGTGAGGCTCTCGCCCGATCGCAGCCTGGCCAGGGTGTACTTCACGGTGCTGCCCGCGAATGACGGCGATCAGGAGGCCCAGGATGCCCTCACCCGCAAGGCCCTGGGCCGCGCTGCTGGCTTCCTGCGCAGCCAGCTGGCCGCGCGCCTCAAGATGAAACGGGTACCCGAATTGCGTTTCTTTCCAGACGGAACGCTGGAGGACGGCAATCATCTGGAGACGCTACTCTCGGATATCGAGAAGGAACGGGCGGCCCGACCAGCGGAGCCAGAGGCGGATCCTGCGGAATGATCGAAGCCGGTATCCATCTCGTTCACAAGACCGCGGGGCAGAGCAGTTTTGACGTGATCCGGGGCTTCAAGCGCCGGGCCTTCGAGTCCGGTCAGAACAAGCTTGCCCTGGGTCATGGCGGCACCTTGGATCCCTTCGCCGAGGGCCTGCTGCTGGTGCTGGCGGGGCAGGCCACGCGGTTGATGGAGCTGCTGCATCCGCTGCCCAAGACCTATATAGCCGAGCTTGCCTGGGGCGTGGAGACGGATACCTGTGATCTGCACGGCAAGCCCATCACGAACGCCGAGCCCGCCCCCCTCACGGCCGAGGCTCTAGAGGCCGCCCTGGCGCCCTTCCTGGGCTGGACGGACCAGATCCCTCCCACCACCAGCGCCAAGAAGATCGATGGCGAGGCCGCCTACAAGAAGGCCCACCGGGGCGAGGTGGTGATCATGAAACCGAGCCGCGTGTTCCTGCTGTCGGCCCGCTGGCTCGACCACGAGCTGCCCCCGGATAAGCCTTGCCGCAGCACCCTGGAACTCACCTGCCGGGGCGGCTTCTATGTGCGGAGCCTGGCCCGGGATCTGGGGCGCGCCCTGGGTTGCGGCGCCCACCTCACGGCGCTCCGGCGTACGGCCATCGGTCCCTGGGACGACCCTGGCGAGGGGCAGGAGCAACTCTTGACGGGCGCGGGCCTGCTGCCCTGGTGCCCGACCCGGGAGCTGTCGGACGACGAGGCCGACCATCTGAGCCACGGCCGCCGCATCGCCCTGGGTGCAGCTCAGCCACCGACTTGGGCCATGCCCGATGGCTTCCCGGATCCCGGCGCACCGCTGCAGGCCATGCAGGCAGGGCGCCTAGTGGCGTTGCTCAAAGCCACGGACGAGGGCCTGCGCACCTTCGCGAACCTGCGGGGCGGGCTGTAGCGGATTCCCCCTGGGCATCCGGCCAGGAAATGAACGACCTGCACTTCAGACGTGGCTCGTCTGGTTGCATAAAAATAAAGTCTTTGAATACCTTTCGGTAAGCAATTAATTTTTATCGTGCGGCAGCACCCATTGGGAACTGCCGAAGGCGAGCAGCACTAGTACACCCGGTGGCTTCCCGGCGGAGCACCGGAAGAGTAGGTGACGCCGGAGGTCTGTCCCAACACATCGGATTTTCATTCAGAGGAGAGCATATGACCAAGGTGATCCGGACTGATCAAGTCGCTGCGCTCATCAAGGATGGGGCCACCGTGGGCGCCAGCGCCCTGGCTCTGGCCGGCTGGCCCGAAGAGGTGGCCATCGCCATGGAGAAGGGCTTCCTGGAAACCAGCCATCCCGCCAACCTCACCCTGGTCCATGCCTCGGGCGTCGGTAACTGGAAGGACAGGGGCACTCAGCATTTCGCCCACCCGGGCATGATCAAGCGCTGGATCGGCGGCCATACCGGCCTCGCCGCGGACATGGCCAAGATGGTCATCGATGGCGATATCGAGGGCTACTGCCTGCCTCAGGGCGTCATCGCCCAGCTCTGGCGCGAGATCGCGGCCCATCGCCCCGGCGTGATCACCAAGATCGGCCTGGGCACCTTCGTGGATCCCCGCCTCGAAGGCGGCAAGATGAACAAGAACACCACCGCAGACATCGTCAAGGTGATTCAGCTCGAGGGCGAGGAGTGGATGTTGTACCCCACCTTCAAGGTGGATGTGGCCATCATCCGCGGCACCACCGCCGACGAGGACGGCAATCTGACCGTCGAGGATGAGGGCGCCCTCCTGGAATGCCTGCCCCTGGCCCAGGCGGCCAGGAACTGCGGCGGCATCGTCATCGCCCAGGTGGAGCGCCTGGCCAAGTCGGGTACGCTGCACCCCAAGCACGTGCGGGTGCCGGGTGTCCTGGTGGACTACATCGTCATCGCTCAGCCTGAGAACCACTGGCAGTCGGCGGGGACCTACTACAACCCGGCCTTCGCGGGCGACATCAAGGTGCCCCTCGATTCCATTCCCGAAATGGCCCTGGACGAGCGGCTCATCATCGCCCGCCGCGCCGCCATGGAACTGACGCCGGGCTCCATCGTGAATCTCGGCATCGGCGTGCCCGACGGCGTGGCCATCGTGGCCAACCATGAGGGCGCCGCCGACCTGCTGACCCTCACCACCGAACTGGGCGCCATCGGCGGCGTGCCGGCGGGCGGCACGAATTTCGGCATGTCCTTCAACGCCCAGGCCTTTGTGGAACAGCACGCGCAGTTCGACTGGTATGACGGCGGCGGCCTGGACCAGGCCTTCCTGGGCGCGGCCGAGGTGGACCTGCACGGCAACGTCAACGTGAGCAAGTTCAAGGGGCGCTGCGTGGGCTGTGGTGGCTTCATCAACATCACCCAGAATGCCAAGAAGGTCGTGTATTGCGGCAGTTTCACCGCCGGTGGCCTGAAGATCGCGATTGAAGGCGGCCGCCTAATCATCAAGCAGGAAGGCAAGGGCAAGAAGTACGTGAACAAGGTCGAACAGGTGACCTTCAGCGGCGCCTACGCCACCCAGACCAGGCAGCCGGTGCTCTACATCACCGAGCGGGCCGTGTTCGAACTGCAGGAAGGCGTGCTGACGCTCATCGAGATTGCCCCGGGCGTGGACCTGGAGAAGGACATCCTCGCCCAGATGGAATTCATTCCGCGCATTTCACCCAACTTGAAACAGATGCCCGCCGAGATCTTCCAGGAGAAGTGGGGCGGATTGCGCCAGTTCATCGAAACCAAGCAGAGCCGGGTGAACGAGGCCGTTGCGGCCTCCGCGCTCGAGCCCGCCCTCGTCTAAAGGAAAGGAAGCACCCCCATGACCCTTCTCACCGCAGAACAACAGCAGGTCAAGCAGACGGCGAAAGCGTTCGTCGCCAAGGAGATCATTCCCATCGCCGCCAAGTTCGACAAGGCCGGCGTGTTCCATCCCCAGGTCCTGGAGGCCGCCCGCGAGAGCAAGATCTTCGCCATGGCGGTGCCCAAGGAATTCGGCGGGCTGGACTACGATGCGCTCACCCAGGCCCTCGTCCTGGAAGAGTGGGGCTACGGCTGCGCCGGCGTCGGCACCACCCTGGCGGCCAGTGTCCTGAGCATGGATTCCGTCCTGGTGGCGGGGAACGAGGGCCAGAAGAAGATGTTCTTCGAGCCCATGGTGCGTGGCGAGATCGGCTCCTTCGGTCTCACCGAGCCCAGCGCCGGCTCCGATGCTGGCAACGGCAAGACTACGGCCATCAAAGACGGTGACGAGTACGTGATCAACGGCAGCAAGTGCTGGATCACCAATGGTGAATTTTCCACCGTCTTTGTGATCTACGCCCTCACCGACCCCACCAAGGGCATGAAGGGCCTGAGCGCCTTCATCGTCGAGAAGGGCCGCTCCGGCTTCACCATCGGCACCGTGGATCACAAGCTGGGCATCCGCAGTTCGAACACCGTGGAACTGCTCTTCAAGGATGTCCGCATCCCGGCCACCAACCTGCTCGGCAAGGAAGGCGAGGGCATGAAGATCGCCATGATGACGCTCGACCTGGCCCGGCCCGCCATCGCCGCGCTGGCCCTGGGCATTGCGCAACGCGCCCTCGATGAGTGCGTGAAGCACGTCCAGCAGAAGTATCCCGACCCCAAGGGCGCGCAGCCTGGCCAGACCCTGCAGTTCAAGCTCGCCGACATGCGCATCCAGATCGAGGCCGCACGGGAACTGCTGCACCACACCATGAACCTCCGCGATGCCGGTAGGCCCTTCTCGGTGGAATCCGCCATGACCAAGACCTCCTGCGCCGATCTGGCCATGAAAGTCACGACCGAGGCCGTCCAGTTGATGGGCGCCTACGGCTACACGTCCGAGCTCTCGAAACTGATGCGCGACGCCAAGATCATGCAGATCTACGAAGGCACCAACCAGATCCAGCGGCTGGTCATTTCGCGCGCCGTCCTGGCCCCCGCCAAGCCTGCCGTTGCAGTCCAGAAAGGTGGCAACTGATGAGCATTCATCTGACTGAAGAACAGGCCCTCATTGGGCAGAGCGCCCGGGAATTCGCCAAGGAATACCTGGATCCCATCGCCGTTGAGCTGGATCACAGCGGCCAGTACCCCGCCGCCGTGGTGAAGGCCCTGGCTGCGCATGATTTCCTCGGTCTCTTCCTGCCTTCCGAATTCGGGGGCGCCGAGGCGGGCTTCGTCAGCCTCGTCGAAGTCATCGAGAACCTGTCCCGCAGCAGCGCGGCCGTGGCCTCGATCCTCATCAACCATTCCATCGCCGCCTACGCCATCCAGCGTTGGGGCAAGGCCGACCAGAAGAAGACCTACCTCCCGGCCCTGGCCGCGGGCAAGACCCTGGGCGCCTTTGCGATCTTCGAACACGGCCCCACGCCGGGCGTCGGGGCGGATGCCTTGCAGGCGACGCAGCAGCCCGAGGGCTGGGTGCTCAAGGGGACGAAGGCCTTCGTGCGCAATGCGGGTGTCGCTGATCTCTACGTGGTGCTGGCCTGCACCGATCCCGCAGCCGGCAGCAAGGCCATGGCGGCCTTCATCATCGACGCCAAAGCCTCTGGCCTGACCGTGGGCGCGCCGTTTGACACCATGGGTCTGAAAGGTTGCCCCGTGGCTGACCTGGTCTTCGACAACGTCATCGTTCCCGCCACGGCCATGCTGGGCGGCATCACCGAAGGTCAGGCCATCATCACCGAGACTCTGGCGGTGGCCTCCATCGCCGAGGCGGCCCAGACCGTGGGCATCGGCCAAGCGGCCGTCGAACACGCCGCGGCCTATTCGAAGACCCGTGTCCAGTTCGGCCGCCCCGTGTCGACGCTGCAGGCCATCCAGACCCTGCTCGCCGAGACGGCCACCGACTGCCATCTGGCCCGCCTGGGCCTCCGCGAAGCAGCCCTGCTCCTCGAACAGGGCGAACCCTTCCAGGTGGAAGCCGCCATGGTCCAGCAGTTCCTGGCGCGGTTTGGCGCCAAGATGCTGGTGGACACGGTGCAGGTGGAAGGCGGCTTCGGCTACTCCGAATTCATGCCACTGCCACGCCTGTTCCGGGACATCGCTGGTACGACGTTGCTGGAAGCCCCCGCCGACTATCCCGAAAAGACCATCGCCGCCGCATTGCTGGCGTAGCAAGGAACCAGGCATGCCGAAGCTTCTCGTTTGTTACAAGTGGGTCCTGGATGAGCAGGACATCAAGGTCAGGCCCGACGACCTCAGCCTGGATAGCAGCCGGGCCAAGGGGAAGATCAGCGACTTCGATCGCAACGCGATCGAAGCCGCCAGCCTGATCGTGGAGGCCCAGGGGGGCACCGTGGACGCGCTGTCCTACGGCACCCCGGCCGTGAAGCTGTCCGTCAAGGACGTGCTGTCCCGGGGGCCCAATACCCTGAAGTGGGTCGGCGACCCCGCGGCGGAAACCGCCGATGCGTTCGTCATCGCGAACGTGTTGGCGGCCGCCATCCGCAAGGACGGGCCCTATGACCTGATCCTCTGCGGCGAAGGCAGCTCTGACATGTTCTACCAGCAGACGCCGGCCCGACTGGCGGCGCTGCTGGGCCTGCCCTGCCTCACCTTCGTCGCGAAGATGAGTCTGGAAGGCGACGTGCTGACGGCCACCCGGAAGCTCGGCGATTGCACCGAAGAAGTCCAGGTGACCGGTCCGGTCGTGGTCAGCGTGCTCAGCGAGATGAACAAGCCGCGCATCCCGAGCCTCAAGCAGGTACTGGGCGCCGCCAAGAAGCCCAACGAGGAGATCGCCCTCGGCAGCCTCGGCCTGAGTGCCGAGGACCTGCAACCCAGGGCTGTCCGGAGTTCGCCCAAGGGTTTCCTCATGAACCGGAAGAACGTCCTTTTCAAGGAGAGTGACGCGGCCGCCAATGTCGCCAAGCTCGTCGCCAGCCTCGCCGCCGAAGGCTTGCGCTAAAGGAGTGGTACCCATGGCAGGAATTTTCATTTTCTCGGAAGACCCGGCCCTGGCCCAGCAGCTGCTGGCGCCCGGACTGGAGCTGAAACAGGCGCTGGCCCAACCTCTGGTGGCACTCACGGTCAACCCGGAGGAAGCAGCGACCCTGGCTGCCCTGGGCGCCGACCGGGTGCTGGTGCTGAAAGCCAACCAGCTGACGCCTGAGGCCCTGGCGCCGGCCATCACCGAACTGCTCGCCAAGGAAGCGGCGAGCGTGGTGCTGGTGGGCGGCACCCTCCGCGGCAAGCACTTGGCGGCCTATGTGGCGGCCTCGCTCAAGGCGGGGCTCACCACCGACGCCAAGACCCTGGGTATCGTCGAGGGCAGGTTGGCGACCTCGCGCATCCTCTATGCAGGCCTGGCGATCTGCGACGAAGTGGTCGAACTGCCGGCGGTGGCCACAGTGCCTCCCCGCACCTTCCTCGCCCCCGCCAAGGCGGCCTCGACTGGCGCGGTGGAAACTGTGGAGCTGAAGGCCGATCCCCGCGTCAACGTCCTCAGCGTCACGCCCATGGATAGTGAAGGCGTGGACATCACTGCGGCCATCAAGCTGGTCGCCGTGGGCCGGGGCTTCGCCAAGAAGGAGGACCTGGGCCTGGCCCGGGACCTGGCGGGCGCGCTCAAGGCCGAAGTCGCTTGCACTCGCGGGGTCGCGGAAGACGAGCACTGGCTGCCCATCGAGCGCTACATCGGCATCAGCGGCAAGACTGTGAAGCCGGAGCTGTACCTTGCCGTGGGTTTGTCGGGGCAGGTCCAGCACATGGTGGGCTGCCGGGAATCCAAGGTGATCGTGGCCGTGAACAATGACGAGCGGGCGCCGATCTTTGAAGCAGCTGACTACGGCATCGTCGGGAATCTCTATACCGTGCTGCCGCTGCTCACGGCCGCGCTGAAGAACTGAGGCCAGGCATGTCCGAAGATTCCTTTGATGCCATCGTGGTGGGTGCCGGTCCGGCCGGTTCGGCCTGCGCCTACACCCTGGCGAAGGGCGGGAAGAACGTCCTCCTCCTGGAACGGGGCGACAGCGCCGGCGCCAAGAACGTCAGCGGCGGTCGTCTCTACACCTATGCCTTGGAGCTGGTGGAACCGGATCTGTACAAGCGGGCTCCGTTGCAGCGCAGGATTGTCCGCGAGCAGATCATGCTGCTCGACGAGCGCCGCGCCACCACCATCGACTTCACCGAACCCGCCTGGGGAGAAGGCGTGCCGCAGTCCCATTCGGTGATCCGCGCCTCCCTGGACGAGTGGTTCGCGGGCGAGGCGGAGGCCCAGGGCGCCACCTTCGCCAGCGGCATGCGGGTGGACAGCCTGCTGGAGGAGAACGGCCGCATCGTGGGCATCCAGGTGGGCGAGGATGAGATGCGCGCCGATATCGTGGTGGCCGCCGACGGCGTCAACTCCTTGCTGGGCCAGCAGGCGGGTCTCTTCCCGGATGTGCAGGCCAGGGCTGTCGGGGTCGGTGTCAAGGAGACCATCGAGCTACCAGACGCCCTCATCAACCAGCGCTTCGGCGTCAAGGACGGCGAGGGTGCCGCTCGGGTGGCCATCGGCTGCACCGAGGGTATCTCCGGTGGGGCCTTTCTCTACACCAACCAGGGGAGCCTCTCGCTGGGCATCGTCTTCAACCCGGAACAGGCGGCGCAGCATGGCAGGCAGATCCAGGACATTTTCCAGGAATTCAAGATGCATCCGGCCATCGCCGCCCTTCTTGAAGGCGGCACGAGCGTCGAATACGGCGCGCACCTGGTCCCGGAAATGGGCTACCACGGCATTCCTGAGCGATTGCACCGGGAGGGTTTCCTGGTGGCAGGGGACGCGGCGCAGTTCGGCATCAACACCGGCATGATCATCCGGGGCATGGACCTGGCCATCGTCAGTGGCCTGGCCGCGGCGCGGGCGATCCTGGAGGACAAGGGCCCGGTGGCCACCGGGCCGGCGTACATGGCCCAGCTCGAGGAGCTGCTGGTGCTTCCGAACATGCGGGCCTACGCGGAATTCCACGGCATCTTCGGGATCTCTCGCATCTTCAAGGAGTATCCCGCCCTGGCCAACGAGGCGCTGCGGTTCCTGTTCACGGTGGACGGCAAGGTGCCGCCGCCGATGGTCAAGAAACTGATGCAGATCACTAAGAGCAAGGCGTCGTTCGGGCAGCTGGCCGCCGATGCCTGGAAGGGGTATCGAAGCGTATGAGCATCAAGCAGCTGAGCCCCGAAGAACTGCTCGCCCTGGACCGCTTCGCCCTCGACGAGGGCAACCCCCATATTCTGGTGGATAAGGCCATCTGTGCGGCCTGTACCGAGCGGCCCTGCTTGGTGGTGTGCCCGGCGCGCTGCTATCGGTTGAAGGATGGCCAAGTGAACTTCGAATACGCGGGTTGCCTGGAATGCGGCA
>JBBRZL010000079.1:0-15947 GCA_038236735.1 Holophagales bacterium
CATGACCGCACGCGAAGCTTTCCTTCGGGCCCGGGATTTCCTCATGGAGCGCCGCGAGGACTACCCCGGCGCCCTTCAAGGCTTCCAGTGGCCGGTCCTGGATCACTTCAACTGGGCCCTGGACCATTTCGATGCCTACGCCGCAGGCAACGATAGCCCCGCCCTGTGGATCGTGGAGGAAGACGGCTCTGAAACGAAGGTGAGCTTCCGGGAGCTTTCGGCCCGGAGCAACCAGGTGGCCAACGCCCTGCGGGCGCTGGGCGTCCGGCGCGGCGACGGCGTGCTGGTGATGCTGGACAACGTGCTGCCGCTTTGGGAGATCATGCTGGCCTGCATCAAGCTGGGCTCCGTGCTGGTGCCCTCCACTCTGCTGCTCTCGCAGGCGGACATCCTGGACCGCATCGAGCGGGGCGGGATCAAGCACCTGGTGGTGGATTCCGCGCAAACGGCCAAATTCGAGGGCATGGACGCCAGCCTCACCCGCATCAGCATTGGCGCGCCGGTGGCTGGCTGGCATGATGTGGCGGAGCTCTACCAGGGGTCCCCGGCCTACGAGCCCGACGCGGTCACGCACGCCACGGACCCGATGCTGCTGTATTTCACGTCAGGGACCACGGCGAAGCCGAAGCTGGTGCTGCACACCCACCAGTCCTATCCCGTGGGCCACCTCACGACCATGTTCTGGGTGGGACTGCGCGAGGGCGACGTCCACTACAACATCAGCTCGCCGGGCTGGGCGAAGCACGCCTGGAGCAGCTTCTTCGCCCCCTGGAACGCCGGGGCCTGCATCTTCGTCTACCGCTCGGCCCGCTTCAGCGCCGCGGCCACCCTGCAGGTCATCGTGGACAAGGGCGTAACGACCCTTTGCGCGCCGCCCACGGTGTGGCGCCTGTTCATCCAGGAGGATCTCGCGGCCTACAAAGTGAAGCTGCGGGGGTTGGTGGGGGCGGGCGAGCCCCTGAATCCCGAGGTCATCAGCCAGGTGGAAAAGGCCTGGGGCCTCACCATCCGCGATGGCTATGGCCAAACGGAGACCACGGCCCTGGTGGGCAACCCGCCCGGGCAAAGGGTGAAGGCCGGCTCCATGGGGCGCCCCCTGCCGGGCTACGAGGTGGTGCTGTTGGACGTAGACGGCCACGAGGCGGACGAGGGCGAGATCGCCCTCAAGCTCAAGCCCCGGCCCCTGGGCCTCATGGTGGGCTACAAGGATGATCCGTCGAAGATGGCCCACGCCGAGGCCGAGGGTTTCTACCGCACCGGCGACGTCGCCAGCCGGGACGCCGATGGCTACCTGTTCTTCGTGGGCCGGGCCGATGACGTCTTCAAGAGTTCCGACTACCGGATCAGTCCCTTCGAACTGGAGTCCTTCCTCATCGAGCATGAAGCCGTGGCCGAGGCCGCGGTGGTGCCCAGCCCGGATCCCCTGAAGCTGGCGGTGCCCAAGGCCTACATCATCCTGCGGGCGGGTTATCCCCCCGACCGCGCCACGGCCTTGGCCCTCTTCCGGTTCATCCGCGAGCGCCTGTCGCCCTACAAGCGCATCCGGATCCTCGAATTCGCCGACCTCCCGAAGACCATCTCCGGCAAGATCCGGCGGGTGGAACTCCGCAAGCGGGCCGCCGAGCAGACCCATTCCCCCACGGAGTTCAGGGAAGA
The DNA here is from genome assembly GCA_038236735.1 of Holophagales bacterium. GTDB lineage: Bacteria > Acidobacteriota > Holophagae > Holophagales > Holophagaceae > Geothrix. The sequence continues at coordinate 1,657 of JBBRZL010000079.1, forward strand.
GCAGTTCCCCGAGTTGAAGTGAACGCGATTCCCCCCGGGAATCCGATGCCATCAGAACTGGAAGCCCGCTGAGATCAGCAGGCCCCGCAGCTGCGTATCCCGTTCATCCAGGGAGCGGGTGCGGCCCAGGATGCGCTTCAGGTCGGTGGCGTATTCGAGCTTGAGCGGGAAGCCCAGCTTGAGAATAAGCCCCAGGCCCGGCGTGGTGCGGAAGGGAGGAAAGGGAGTGACGACCGACGCATCGGGATTGAGGGTGCGGTAGACCTGGCCTGAATCCACGAATACCTCGCCCCAGACGCTCTGGCCGAAGAGTGGGAACCGGTACTCGAGGTTCAGTACGAAGATGGCCTGCCCACCCAGCGGAATGATTTGCGAGGGCTGGGCGGCCGTGCCTGTGGTGCGCGTCACTTCCCCGAGCATGTCCGGCTCCACGCCCCGTACGGTGAAGGAGCCTCCACCGAAGAACCGCTCCGTGAGGGGCAGATCCTCCGCGGTCTTGGCCGTGGGCCTTGCCAGGCCAACCCGGGCGGTGGCCATCAGCACGCCGCTCTCCGCGCGGAACCCCACGGGCCAGTTCCACTGGTGGCGTAAGTCCATCTTCACGAAACTGCTATTGGGGGAGGTGCCGAAAATCTGGGCCGCCACTTCCACCCGCCCCATGAAGTAGGTCCCCTGGGTGGGATCGTAGGGACGGTCGCGGTGATCCACGGTCACCTGCAGATAGGGCGCGGAAATGACGCTGTAAGGCGGGGTTCGGGCCAGGAGGAAGAGATCCGCATTGGAGAGCAGGAGCTTGCCGTTGCTGTCGGTATTGGCCTCAACTTCCACGCGCTCGAAGCGGTAGCCGAATTGCACCGTCTGCACCGGACTGAGCTTCCACTCCAGGTTCTCGGTGAAGCGCCGCCGCCGAGCGAAATAGGCGGCCTGGGCCTCCTCGATGTAGGCGCCGTCCATGTGGAAACGGGTGCGGTAGGACAGCCAGGAATCCAGGGAACCCGGCAGGAACCAGGGATCGGTATAGCCGACGCCGTAGGAGTCCAGGGAGCGCTTGACGTTGCCGGTGGGAAAGAGCTTGCGCAGGGACGGAATGTCCAGGGTCTGGTCGCCAGCACGGAGGCCGAAATCCACCACGCGGCCCATGCCACCCACGTTCAGGCGCTGGGCGTTCAGCCCGAAGTGGTAGCCCTGGACGTTGTCGTAGCCGAACCCTTCAGTGAAGACCCAGGGACTCCGCTCTTCCAGCCGCAGGGCCAGGTCCCCCCGTTGCCAGGGTTGCTGCTCCTGGCTGGGAAGATCCTTCAGTGTGAGCAGGTCCACCCGTTGGAAGGCCATGAGGCCGCCCAGCTGGAACTGACCCTCGTCCAGCTTCACCGGGTCCAGGGGCGCCCCCGGGGGCAACTCCAACTCGCGCAGCACGGCCTGCGCCCGGGTGCGGTCGCTGCCCTGCACCACCAGGCGCTTCGCGTGGTCCAGCGGTTGAAGGGGGATCTTGATGCGGACGATGGACTCGGCCTGTTCCTCCTCAAAGGCGAGGCTCACCAGGGGTTTCGCCGCGCCCGCAGAGGAGAGGCGCTGGCGCAGGTCCGACACCACCAGGGCCAGATCATTGCGGACCAGCGGCAGGGGTGGCTCAAAAGTCAGCTTCACACCTCCTGGGATGGTTTCCATGGTGCCCTTGTGGGCCTGCAGGTGGCGGCGGTCCGAAAGGTAGTGGGTCCGGCCGGGCGCGAAGACGGGGTGATCGGAGATGGCGAGAAGCAGGCTCTGTGAGAAGCTCAGCGGGGAGAAGCCGGGTTCCTGGGGCAACTCCAGTACCAGGGCGTTCAGGAAGCGGCGCTGTCCTTCATGGATGATCAGGCGGACATCGACGGCGCCTGCCGGACTCGTCTCCACGCGCCGCCGGATCCGGACCTCCGGAAAGCCCCGCTGCAGGTACAGGGCGGTGGCCCGATCCTCCACCGCCTTGACCGCCTCGGCCTTGGCGTGGGGAGCCAACACCAGGAACCGCTTCGGCAGCTCGACCGCCTTCCGCAATTCCGCCTCGGTCACCTCGCGGTTGCCTTCGAAGGTCACCCGGCCGAGGGGGCGCCGGGGACCGTGGTCGACCTTGTAGGTGATGGTCACGACCTCCGGTCGCTCGACCGTCCCTGCGGTGATGACCCGGTCATAGCTGACCGTGGCTTCCGGGTACCCCTGGTTGCGGAAGTAGGTCGTGATGCGGCCCGCGCCCTCCTCAAGGAGGCTGGGAGCGTACTTCTCGGCCCGAGCCAGGGGCACGAACTCGGCCAGCCGCGGACGCCCCCAGAAGGTCGCGAACCAGTTCAGTCCGTCGGCCTTGAGGTTCACCTTGGGACCGGGCCGGAATACAAGCAGCATCACCCCAGGCTCACCTGCAGGCTCCAGCCGCACGATCCCTTCGTATCGGTGGTCCTTCACCAGTTTCTGCCGGAGTCGCCCGTGCGCCTCCCGGACCACTGTGGGCGTCCAAAGACTGATGCCGGGTTTGAGACCGGCCAGCTTCAGCAACGCCTCTCGAGTGTATGGGGCCGGATCCCCTTCGATGCGCAGTTCCCGGAGCAGGGCGGGGGTGCCAAGGGTCAGCAGCAGCCGTGCCTGGCGGCCACCGCCCTCCAGGGTCAGCCGGAGAGTGGCCGCGGGATAGCCGGCCTCGTGCAACCGCTGTTCGGCCAAGCCCACCAGCACGGTCCTGCGCTGCAGCCCCAGGCGTTGGCCTTTGCGGAGTTCAGGGAGAAGCGTCTTGCGGAGCGCGGAGGGAACGGCATCGCCTTCCCATTTCCAGGAGGCCACGGGGGTGAGCGGCTCCAGCTTTAGGACCATGGCGCCATCGGCCTCAAGGGTTCCTTCCACGGAGCTGAACCGGTCTACCAGGCGCACCGCGGCCAGGGCCTGCTGAAAGCCCGCGTCGTCCACGGATTGGCCGGGCTTCAGACCCAGGGCCGCCACGGCGAATAGGCGATCATCCTCGCTGCCACCGTCGATGCGGATCGCCTTCAGCACGCGCGGGGCATCGGCCCGCAAGGCACCGGCGGTCGCCAGCGCCAGAAGGCCAAGGCCCAGGACGGTGCGCAGGCGTACCGTCATCAGAATCCGGCCAGGGCCTCGTCCTCAGTGTCCCTCACCTCAAAGACCGAGTGCAGGCTGGTCATTTTCATGAGGCTGAAGATCCTGGAATTCAAGCCACAGATACGCAGCTCCCCGCTCTTGCCCTTAATGGAGGTATAGCAACCCACCAACTCGCCCACGCCTGAGGAATCAAGGTAGGAGACTCTGGTGAAGTTGATGATGATCTTCCGCTCGCCGTTGGCCAGGGCCGTTCGGACGGCCTCACCCAGTTCCTGATCGCCGTCGCCCAGGGTGACCTTGCCTTCGGGGCAGAGAATCAGCACCTCGTCATGCTTGTGGGTTTTCATGATCATGGGAGCCTCGGCTGGAGCGCTCAGTGTAGCAAGGGTGCCGCAACTGGGAGCAAGCCCCGGGGGAGCCTGCGATAGGCGGGTTGATGGCCTCTTCCTTCAGAACTGGCAAGGTCGTCCCAAAACATGAGAACGGCGGCCCAGAGACCGCCGCTATCACAAGACTGGTGGACCTGATCAGGATCAAGGGACCCGCCTCCGCGAACGCAGTGAGTGGGAGCAGGCTCCGGGGGGAGCCTGCGATAGGCGGGATGACGACCTCTGCGCTCAAAATTGGCGAGGTCGTCCCAGGACGCGGGAACGGCGGCCCAGGGACCGCCGTTCACATGGGACTGGTGGACCTGATCAGGATCGAACTGACGACCTCTGCATTGCGAACGCAGCGCTCTCCCAGCTGAGCTACAGGCCCTGGGAAAACCAGTCTACCCTGCCGGGAATGAGCGTCAATGCTCAGTTTTTACCCTACTGCGGCCCGTCAGGGCCGCAGCTTGCCTGGAAGCTCGTCCCTTTACATCAAGCTCTGCATGATTTCCTCGAGCACCGCCGGACTGGGCTTGAGCACGTCCTCGCCCAGGCTGGCCAGGGGTTCGTCCACCAGGTTCAGGGTCTGGGGCAGGGGTGGCTGGGTGGGGTTGATGTAGAGCAGGCCTGTGAGGAATTCGCCCTTGGCCATGGACTCGTGGATGGCCTTCATGGCCCCGAAGCGGTCGGTGGGATCGTACTCCTCGTGGATGGCCTTGATGGCGACTTTGGAGCCGTCGGGGAAGGTCACTACTTCAGTCTGGCCCGAGGGGATCTCAACCTCTTCCACTTCGGAGTACTGGATGAAGCCCAGGTCGTGCAGGGGAAAATCGTGATCCTTGACGTGCTTGTAGGAACGGGTGGAGGAGTCGTGGTTGTTGAAGGTGACGCAGGGGCTGATGACGTCCAGCACCACGGTGCCATCGTAGGCGAAGGCGGCCTTGAGGATGGCATTCAGCTGCTTGGGGTTGCCGGAGAAGCAGCGGGCCACGAAGCCGCAGCCCAGCTCGATGGCCAGGGTGCAGGGATCGATGGGGGGCAGGTCGTTCACGGCGCCGGACTTGAGGTGGGAGCCCTTGTCGGCGGTGGCGGAGAATTGCCCTTTGGTGAGGCCGTAGACGCCGTTGTCCTCGATGATGTAGATCATGGGGATGTTGCGCCGCACAGCGTGGATGAACTGGCCCATGCCGATGGACATGGAATCGCCGTCGCCGGAGACGCCGATGTTGATGAGGTTCCGGTTGGCCAGGGAGGCGCCGGTGGCGATGGAGGGCATGCGGCCGTGGACGCTGTTGAAGCCCCAGCCCTGGTTGATGAAGTAGGCGGGCGTCTTCGATGAGCACCCGATGCCGGAGTACTTGGTGACGCGGTAGCCCTCGATGCTGGACTCGAAGGCGGCGTTGATGATCTGCGCCGTGATGGAATCGTGGCCGCAGCCTGCGCAGAGGGTGGACTTGGAGCCCACGTAGTCCTGCTTGGTGAAGCCGAGCTTGTTGGTGGGAGTCGCGGGCGTGGGAGCGGAGGGCGTGGCGGTGGTCATGGTCAGGGTCCTCTTACTTCTGCTCGAAGGCGGTGATCTGGTCCACGATGGACTTGGCGGGGATGGCGTGGCCGTCGTAGTGCAGGACGCTCTTGAACTTGGTGGCGAATTCCGGGTAGGTCTCGCGGAAGAGGTTGGCCAGTTGGCCGTCGCGGTTCTGTTCCACCACGTAGATCACCGCCTTCTCCTGCACGAAGGCATCCACTTCTGCGGTAAAGGGCAGGGCCCGCAGGCGGAGGTAATCGGTTTTGAAGCCCCCCTCGGCCAGGAGGTCCTGGGCCTCGATGACGGCGGGATCACTGGAACCGAAGGCGAGGACACCCTTGTTGGAGCCCAGGTTGCGGAAGATCGGCGCGCGCACGTGGGTCTTGGCGGTTTCATACTTCCGCTTGAGGCGGTCCACCACCTGCAGGTAGTCCTCGGGCTTCTCGGAGTATTGCGCATATTCGTTGTGGCCCGAGCCGCGGGTGAAGTACGAGCCCTTGCCACCGGGGGTGCCGGGCAGGGAACGGTAGCAGATGCCGTCGCCGTCGACATCCTTGTAGCGGCCCCAATCCTTCGCCTCGGCCAGCTGCTGCTGGTTGAGCACCTTCCCTCGGTCGTAGGGCTTGGCGGGATAGGCGAAGGGCTTCGAGGACCAGTTCTGCATGCCGAGATCCAGGTCGGTGACCACGAAGATGGGTGTCTGGAAGCGCTCAGCCAGGTCGAAGGCGTCGTAGGCGAACTGGAAGCATTCCTCCATGGTCCCGGGGTAGAGGTTGATGTGCTGGGTATCGCCGTGGCTGCACTTGGCGCAGAGCTCCACGTCGGACTGCTGGGTGCGCGTGGGGAGGCCCGTGCTGGGCCCGGTGCGGGCCACGTTGAAGAAAACGCCAGGTGCCTCCACGTAGTAGCCCAGGCCGATGAACTCGCTCATCAGGGAGATGCCGGGACCCGCGGTGGAAGTCATGGAGCGGGCGCCGGCCCAGCCAGCGGCCAGTACCACGCCGGCGGAGGCGAGCTCGTCTTCCATCTGCACGATGGCGACGGTGGACTTACCGGTCACGGGATCCTTGCGGTATTCCTCGGCATAGTCGATGAACGTCTCGACCAGACTGGAGGCCGGGGTGATGGGGTACCAACCCACCACGGTGACGCCGGCGAAGAGGGCGCCCAGGGCGCAGGCCTCGTTGCCATCCACGATGATCAACCCTTGGGTCTTGGTGTCGCGCACCACCTTCACCTGATCCTGGTCGGGCAGGTTCTCCAGGGCCCAGTCATAGCCCGCCATGCAGGCATTCTGGTTGAGTTCGACCGCCTTGGCCTTGCCCTTCAGCTGTTTGGCGATGGCCTTCTTGACCTCCTCCATGTCGATGCCCAGCAGGCGTGCCGCCACGCCCACGTAGATCATGTTCTTCACCAGCTTGTGCAGCTTGGGTTCGGGGCAGGAGGCCGTCACGAGCTTCTGGAAAGGCACCGGGATGAAGGAGAGATCCGCCCGCAGCTTGTCGAGTTGCAGGGGCTCATCGTAGATCACCAGGGCGCCGGCATCGGCCTTGGCGATGTCCTCCTTGGCGGTCTCAGGGTTCATGAGGATCAGCATCTCGTTGCTGGCCTTGCGCGCCACGTAGCCCTTGGCGCTGGCCCGGATGGTGAACCAGGTGGGCAGTCCCGCGATGTTCGAGGGGAAGAGGTTCTTGCCGCTGACGAGGACGCCCATCTGGAAGATGGCACGCAAAAGTACCGAATTGGCAGTCTGGGAACCGGAACCATTGACCGTGGCCACCTGGATGGAAAAATCATTGATCCTGGTTTTCGCTCCTGCAGCGGGGGGAGGGGCGGCAAGACTGGCAGTCATGGGGACTCCTTTTTCATTCAGGATGCGGGCGTCGAGGTGGACGGAAAGAGGACGCAGAGGGCGTAAATGCTTGACCCTCGGGGTCATCTAGTAGTATGGCAGAGGCCGAATGACCGTTCCATCGAGGGTCTCGGGAGACGGGAAGGCGGAGTCTGAAATAAAGCGAAAAAAAAGGGATTGACGACCTGGGCCCCCACTTCTACCTTGGAGCCTATGAAAACCAGCGATCTCACCAAGCGTCAGCAGGCCGTGCTGAAGTTCATCCGGACCTTCGTGCAAGACGATGGCCGAAGCCCCACCCTGGCGGAAATCGCCAAGGGCGTGGGTTCCAGCGCGGTCTCCACCATTCACAAGCATGTCCAGCATTTGATGGATAAGGGCTTCCTCGTCCGCAGTCACGGCAAGGGCAACAACCTGGTGGTGGCGACCGGGATGGAAGCCGAGGCCACGCCACCGCGGACGGGCCGGAGCGAGGCCCGCGCCGAAGTGACGCCCATCGTGCGGATCTTCCCGTTCTGTGGGGACGTGGCGGCGGGTTCGCCCATCCTGCCCGAAAGCCGGGCGGTTCCCATCGAGGTACCCAACACCATCCACCGGCAGCGGGATGAGTTATTCGTCCTGCGCGTGCGGGGCGATTCCATGGTCGATGACGCCATCCTGGACGGGGATCTGGTCGTGTTGCAGCGCAAGGGCGATTACCGGAATGGGGATCGGGTGGTGGCCCTCATCGACCAGGAAGAGGTCACCCTCAAGGAATTCCGCCGCGATCTCAAGGGGGTCTGGCTCATTCCCCACAACCCCGAGCTTCAGCCCCGCTGCTATTCCCCCCAGCGCATCGACATCCAGGGCGTTCTCGTCGGTGTCATGCGCAGCTGCTGAAGGCTCAAGGCAGGCGATCGTGGATGGCCTTGCCCATCTCAGAAGTACTGAGCGTACCTCCGAGATCACGGGTCTTCGCGCCTGCGGCCAACGCGGATAGCACCGCTGCTTCCACTCCGGTCGCTTCTTCTTCCCAGCCCAGGTACCGGAAGAGCAGGGCCGTGCTGAGGAGCATGCCCACGGGGTTGGCTAGGCCCTGTCCCGCGAGGTCGGGAGCAGAACCATGTACTGGTTCGGCCAGGACCGCGCAGCGGAAGGGTTGGTGGGGAGCCCAGCTCAGCGAAGGCGCCACCCCCATGCCCCCAATGAAAGCTGCGCAGAGGTCACTGATGAGGTCGCCCAGATAATTGTCGGCGGCGAGGATGCCGAAGGTCCCTGGAGCCTGGACCAGGGCGCAGAGCAGGGCGTCGGCATGCATGGCGCGGGCATCCACCTGGGGGTACTCACCTCGCAGTTCCTCGAATAGCCGCAACCACAGGCCGTGCCCATGCTTGAGCACGTTGGCCTTGTGGGCCAAGGTCAGGGGACGGCGACGCAGGACTGCCCGCTGGAAGGCCGCGGCCAGCAGGCGCCGCACAGCGGGCTCGGTATGGATGGCCAGGTCCACCGCGCGGCCTGGCTCCGTCGAACCCTCTAGGCAGTAGGGACCTTCCGTGTTCTCGCGGAACACCTCGAGGTCGAGGCTCGGCCCTGGCCCAGGCACCAGCCTTCTACAGGGGCGGAAATTGACCGTCAAATCCAGGTCCTGACGCAGCCTCAATAGAATCGCTTCGGCGTGGCGGCCATCGGGAATGCGCGGATCGCCCACGGCGCCGAAGAGGATGGCGTCGCAGCCATCACGCACCTCCACGAAGGCGGCCTCGGGGAGAGTCTCGCCGGTGGCGAGGCAGTGCTCTGCGCCATAGGGCAGGGGCAGCAGCTGCAAGGCGCGGCCGCGGCTTACCGCCCATGCCAGTAGGGGCAGGGCTTCGGCCATGACCTCGGGGCCGACGCCGTCGCCGGGGATGAGGGCCATGCGTATCACTTTGTCCAAGCTCTTCCCCCGCCATTCACCAGCCGATGGTGCCACACTCCAACGTCTAACTGGAGGATGGTGTGAACCGGGATTGGAGGGTTGGCATGGGGATCATGGCGATGCTGGGACTGGCCTCGGCCGCGGGGGTCAAGGAGGGCGCCAAGGCACCGGCCTTCGAGGCACTGGACCAGCACGGCGCCCTGGTGCGGCTGGCGGATTTCCAGGGCAAGGCGACGGTGGTGCTCTACTTCTACCCGAAGGACGACACGCCGGGCTGCACGGCCCAGGCCTGCAGCCTGCGCGATGGTTTCTCCGAACTGAAGGCGGCGGGGGCCGTGATCCTGGGCGTGAGCGCCGACAGTAGCCAGAGCCACAGGGCCTTCGCGGAGAAGTTCCACCTGCCCTTCAGCATCCTGGCCGATCCAGATAAGCGCATCATCGAGGCCTATGGCGTGAAGTGGCCCCTCATCGGCATCGCCAGGCGGGTCACCTTCCTCATCGACCGGCAGGGGTTCGTCCGCAAGGTCATCACGGATCCCCGCACGAAGGATCACGACCAGCAGGTGCTCGCCCTGCTGAAGGGGATGTCCTAGCCAGTCCTTGGAAATCAGGCATTTGCATTGAGCCGGGAGCGCTTTCCAAGCTAGACTTCGTGGGTCCCCACGAGGTTTTGGAATGGTGTTCTTCAACCACGCCACCCGGCAGATGACGGCGAAAATCGTCTACTACGGCCCTGGTCTGTGCGGGAAGACCACCAATCTCAACACCATCTACGGCAAGACGAGCCAGAAGGCCCGGGGCGAGATGGTGAGCCTCAACACCGAGACGGACCGCACCCTCTTCTTCGACCTGCTGCCCATGGACGTGGGCATGGTGGGCGGCTTCAAGACCAAGCTGCAGCTCTACACCGTGCCAGGCCAGGTTTTCTACAACAGCACCCGCAAGCTCGTGCTCAAGGGCGTGGATGGCATCGTGTTCGTGGTGGACAGCCAGACGCCCATGCTGGACGCCTGCAAGGAGAGCTACCAGAACCTCGAGGAGAACCTTCGTGAGCTGGGTCTCAACCTGAATGAGATCCCCATGGTCTTCCAGTGGAACAAGCGGGACCTGAAGAACGTGGTGTCTGTGGAGGAACTGGAGGCGGTCTTCAATCCCCGGGGAGTGCCCACCTTCCAGTGTGTGGCCTCGGATGGGACCGGCGTCTTCGAGACACTGCGGGGCATCACGAAGCTGGCCCTGACCCACATCAAGACTCACGTGCTGGGCGAGCGGCTTGGGGCGGAGGCCCCCGTGGCCCCGGCCCCCCCGCCCCGACCGGCCGTCGAGGCCCTCTCGCTGGCCGACCTCCCTTCGGTCACGGATCTTTTCGAGATGGAGGGTTCCTCCGCTCCGGTGCTGGCCGCGGGCTCAGAGCCACTTCCAGACGACGACGATATGGACCTCTTCATCGAGGCGCCCCTGCTGCCGGATCCTCCCGAGGCGGGCGATGACGATATCGCGTTTCTGCTGGAAAGTGAGGAGACGGTCCTGCCGGCCTTCGAAGCGGAGGCGGAGGTTCCACCGGTCGTGGGCGCCGCTGATCTTGATTTCATGCCAGAGCCGAAACCGGAACCTGTCCTGGCCGCTGTCGAAGCCGACCCCGAACCCGTCGCCGCGCCGGCACCTGCGGTCTCGATCGCTCTGCCGGCCCACCTGCCGACGAAGGCGACTGCCCGGGTCGATCCCCTGGCGGCCCTCTCCTCATTTATTGGGGAAGCCAACCGGCACACCAGCAGGCCCAAGAGCATCGATCACAAGGACGCCATCAACTCCCTGATGGGTGAGCTGACCCAGGCGGGGCGGTCCGGGGCGCCCTCGGTCCTGCGCCTGGAGGTGCCCTCGGAGGTGGATGGCCAGGATCTGGAAGTGGTGGTCCAACTGCGGCACCAGGGCCGGGTGCTCGTGGAGGGACAGCTCCACCGTCATGCGCCGGCCAAGGGCACCACGGCCAGGCTGAGTGTCGAATTGAAGCGCGGCTGAACCATGCGCCCCCTGCTCTTCCTGCTGCTGGTCAGCCTCCCGGCCCAGGCCGCGCTGCCGGGCTGGTGGTCGGCCTTCTCCCGCATGGCCTCCCTGGAAAGCCGGTTCCGGCAGGACAGCGACAGCTTGGTCTTCGGAAAATTGACCCGCGGTGGTCAGCTGACGCTGGCCCGGGGCGGCCGTTTGCGGGTGGCCTACGAGGGCGGGCTCACCGTGACCTGCGATGGGCGGCACCTGGTGCAGTACGACCCGGACACCCGTACTGCCCAGAAGGTCGAGCTGGCCCGGGCCGTGCGTGATTTCCCCCTGCTGGGCATCCTCCTGGATCCGGCCCGGCTGGAGCGGCTGTACCGGGTCGAGCCGCTTGGGGGCGAGTCCCTGAAGCTCGTGCCCAGGGAGCAGGGGTTGCCTGAACTAAAGGCCAGTGGCCGCAAGGGCCTGCTGCACACGCTCGAATGGACCGACCCCACCGGGGCGCGGCAGAAACTCGAGCTGCTTGACCCGAAATCACCCGTGGTCCTGGCGCCCGGCCGGTTCGGCTTGCAGGTTCCCGCCGGTACCCGTTGGGCGACGCCAAATGGCTGAGGGGCCTACTCCGAACGGCTGAAGGCATCGAAGCGTTCCGGTTGGGGGAAGCGGATCCGCAGCCAGGCATCCAGTTCCGGCACCGTGTCGAAGATGCGCTCCGCTCCGGCGGTGAGGAGTTCTTCGTGAGGGCCATAGCCCCAACCCACGCCGATGGCCTCCAGGCCGTGGTCCCGGGCGGCCGACATGTCCACGCCCCGGTCGCCGATGAATACGCCGCCGGGCCGGATGGTACCCCGGGCGGCGAGGCCAGCCAGGACCTCGGTCTTGGGCTGCCAGCGGCCCTTCAGGCTGCTGCCGAAGATGTCATCGAAGATCAGGTTCAAGTCGAACTGATAGGCGATGCGCCGGGCGAAGAGGCTGGGCTTGGCAGACACGACATAGATGCGGTGGCCCTGGCGTTTGAGCCGGTGCAGCAGGTGAAAAATGCCGGGGTAGAGCTCGTGTTCAAAGACGCCATCTTCCCGGTAGCACTCCCAGTAGAAATCCAACGCCGCCTCCAGCCGGGCCGGCTCCTCCAGTCCCCTCAATCCGCTCAGCGATTCGCGCATGCCGAAACCGATCCAGCTCCGGATGGTGCCCTCGTCAGGCAGGGCCAGGCCGAAGGCCGCGCAGGTCTTCCGCAGGCAGTTCTGCACCCCCAGCAGGGGATCCACCAGGGTGCCGTCCAGATCGAAGCAGACGAACCCGGGAGCCGCCTCCTGCATCACGCCTGCCCCCTATTTCTTCTGCTTCGCCTTCTTTTTATAGGCCTCGATGGAGGCCCGCACGAAGGCGTGGGCCTCATCCTTGCCGCCCCAACCGTCGCTGGACACGCTCTTGCGCTCCAGATCCTTGTAGGTGAGGAAGAAGTGCTCCACCTCGAGCAGGAAGTGCGGCGGCAGGTCGGTGCGGGAAGTCACATGGGCGTAGCTGGGATCATCCGTGGCCACGGCGAGGATCTTGGCGTCATAGCCGTTCTCATCCGTCATGCGCAGCAGGGCGATGGGCCTGGCCCGGATCACCACGCCGGGATAGGTGGAGCCGTTGATGAGCACGAGGATGTCCGCCGGATCGCCATCCTCGGCCAGGGTGCCGGGAATGAAGCCGTACTCGGCCGGGTAGTGGAAGGGCGAGAACAGCACACGATCCACGTGCACCAGGCCCGTGTGGTGATCGATCTCGTACTTGATGCGCGAACCCGTGGGGATCTCGATGATGGCATTGACAGTCTCAGGCGCCTGCTTTCCCGGATCGAGGTGGACCAGCGACATGGGCGCTCCGCAAAGGCACCGATTTTCGCATGGCCAGCGCCAGCCGTCACGCGATCCCAGCGGCTGTCAGCCTGAGATGCACCGTGGTGCCCCGCCCCAGCTGGCTTTCGATGAAGAGCAGGCCGCCATGGGCCACGATGATGCGGTGGGAGACGGCGAGGCCCAGCCCCGTGCCCCCGCCGAAGATGCTGAAGAAGGGATCGAACACCTTGGACAGCGCCTCCTGGGGGATGCCACAGCCGTTGTCCGTGAGGGTGAGGTGCCAGCAGGGCCGGCCTTCCAGACTTTCTTCGGCCGCCGCGAGGATAATGCGGGGAGCAGTCACGTCCTCCGTGGCCCGGATGGCATTTTGGATCAGGTTCTGGGCCACCTGGCGCAGCAGATCCGGGTCACCGCGCCAAGTGGCGAGTTCTGGAATCTGGTTGTCCCAGGGGATGGCGTCCGCAAGGGTGGTGCTGCGCAGGGCTTCCTCCCAGAAGGCGCGCAGGGCCAGGGTGCCTTCTTTGGGCTGGAGGTCCCGGCTGAAGGCCAGGGTGTTCCCCACCACGCGATTCAGGCGGCCTACGCCGTCCTGCATCTTGCGCGCGAGTTCCAGGGGGCCGGCCTGCTCCGCGAGGTCCTCCACCAGCATCCCTGAGAACAGGGACAGGCTGCCCAGGGGGTTGCGGATCTCGTGGGCCAGCTCCGCCGCCATGCGTCCCATGGCGGCCAGGCGGTCCTCTCGGCTGGCCTGCTGGGCCCGCAGCACGGCCTCGGTGACATCCCGGAGCGTGACGATCGCCCCACCATGAGGGGCCGAACGCCGCTCCTCTTCGAAGATCATCTCCCGGCCTTCAGCAGTCTGGAAGCGGCGCTGGCCGCCCGGGCTGCCGGCTTCCCAGGGGGCGGGATCCTGGAGGAAGCGACCTTCCAGCCCCTGGGGCCGGTTGGTGAACCGCAGCGAGCCATCCTCGGCGAGGACCCAGATGGCGAAGGGCACGGCTTCGAGCACGGTCTGGAGCTCGCCCTGAAGTTGTCCCAACTGTGCCTGCAGGGCCTCGTAGCGTGTCTGCAGGTGTTCCGAGGCGGCCGTGAAGGCTTCGAAGGCCTCCAGCAACTGCCGGGGGTCTGGATGGGCCTGGTTCTTCGTCACGGCTGCGCCGCCGGTTCCAGCAGCCGGCGGAAGGCTTCCCGCTCCTCTCCCTTCGGCTCGCTGTCCGCCAACCGCTGCAGGGCCTGGATGGCTTCCGGGGTGTCGAGGACCAGGAGGGCCTTGGCTGCCGCCAGGCGGATGACGGGCGCTTCGCCGCCGCCGAAGAAGCCCCGGCGGCGCAGGCACTCCAGCAGGACGGGCATGGCCAGGGGGGAGGCGATGGTGCCAAGCGTTTCCAGGGCCTGGATGCGAATCTGTTCTACGACCCGCTTGTCCTTGGCCAGTTCCATCACCTGGGGGAGGCCGGCCTCCGAGCGTAGCTGGCCCAGGGCGAACAGGATCTCCTGCATGGTCTCGGCGTCTACGCCCTTCATCAAGGCGAGGAGATGGGGTTCGGCCGCCGGCCCGCCCAGCTTCCAGAGGGCCCGGACGGCCGTGCGGCGCACCCGGGGCTCGGGATGACGCAGGAGGGGCAGGACCGACGGCATGCAGCCAGCGTCGCCCAGATCCGGCAGCAGGGTCAGGGCGTTGCGCACCAGGAACCAGGCGGGCGAAGTGAGGGCTTCCAGCAGGGCG
>JBBRZL010000080.1:0-15790 GCA_038236735.1 Holophagales bacterium
GCCGAGATCATCCGCGCGGCGTCGGCCCCTCACGCCGAGGACGGCCTGCGCCCCTACCCGGGCCACTGCCGGGAGCGTGCCTGGGCGGGCTTCGACGAAGCCCTGCGCCTGCGCCTGCCCGAGGGACTTGTGGCCTGGGAGGATCTGCTGCTCGGCACCCAGCGGGATGCTCCCGCGAACCTCACCGGCGATCCGCTGCTCTTCCGCCGGGATGGCTGCTTCGCCTACCACCTGGCCGTGGTGGTGGACGACGGAGCGCAAGGCGTGAGCGAAGTGGTGCGGGGTGACGATCTGCGCGCCGTCGCCGCCACCCAGATCCGGCTGCAGGAAGCGCTGGGCCTGGGGCGACCGGCCTACGCCCACCTGGGCCTGGTGGCGGCGCCTGATGGCAGCCGCCTGGGCAAGCGGGCAGGGGCACTCGGCCTGGCGGCACTGAGCGCCCGGGGCGTTCCGCTCGACGCCATCCTTGGCTGGCTGGGCTGGAGCCTGGGCTGTCTGGAGCAGCCTGAAGCCTGCCAGGCGGAGCAATTGATCCCAAAGTTTCATTGGAGCCGCGTGCCTGCGGGCGAGGTGCGGGTGCCTCAGGCCTGGCTCTGATTCAGGGGGCGGCCTCCAGCCGCTTCAGCTCGGTCCAGAGCCAATCCCGGCTCAGTACCGTGCGGCCGTCCTTGAGGCGGATCTGGTAGGGCTTGCCGCTGAGGCTGCTGCCGCTGGCGCAGTATTGAATGAAATCGGGGGCCGTCTTCACGCGGCGGCCGGCGTTCCGCCACTTCAGCCGCAGGTGCTCCCCGGCAGCCTTGGGCGTGTGCTCGGTGCCATTGCGGATGAACACCCCATCCTGAAGGCCCTCCACCGCCTGGATCAGAGCCTCAATCTTCTGGGCCTCGACCTTCTGGGCCTCGGTTTGGGGGGCCGTTTCGATGAAGACCGGTATGGGAATCATGTTTCCAGCATGGCAGGGTAGCCGAGAGGGGCCCAGAAACGACAGAGGACCCGGCTCTCCGGGTCCTCTGTTCAGATGCGCGGTCCGTTAGGCCAGCTTGTTCACTCGGGCGGCCAGGCGGGACTTGGTGCGGTTGGCGGCGTTCTTGTGCATGACGCCCTTGCGGCAGGCCTTGTCCACCAGCCCCTGGGTGGCGGGCAGCAGCTGGGCGGCCTCGTCCTTCTTGCCCCCGGCGACCAGGGCCAGGAAGCTCTTGACGGCGGTCTTCAAGGTCGAACGGTTGCCACGGTTGCGGAGGCGGGCCTCGACATCGCGACGGGCCTTCTTGGCAGCGGACTTGTGATTGGCCATGTTCAGATCTCCAGCTTCCGAGGTGGTCCCAGTTCAGGGACATGGGGAAGCACGAAAGACCATCCTATCGCAAAGGGCCCATAGGTCAAGGGCAAAAGCCTGGATTGGGGGCCCCGCCTGGCTTTGCCTGGCGAGGACCCGGGGGGACCGGGGGGGCCTTCGCGAGAGGTGCGAGCGAGCGGTCCCCCCCGGATCGTGTCAGGTAGATTCGACCCCTTCCGGGGGGGGCCAACCTGGGGCATGCTGATCGGAGGCGAATGGCCTCCCGGGAAGGATGGGGTCATGGCGCAGCAGAAATTGGAGTCCGTCGTGGAATTGGCGGCGAAGGCGAAAGCCTTGCGGAGGGATGTGCTGCTGCAGGTCTACAAGGCCCAGAGCGGCCACCCCGGCGGCAGCCTCAGCTGGATCGACATCGGCGTGGCACTCTACTACCACGAGATGGCCGTGTTCCCGGAGGACCCGGCCAACCCCGCCCGCGACCGCTTCGTGCTCTCCAAGGGCCACGCCTGCCCCGCCCAGTACGCCATTCTCGCGGACCAGGGCTTCTTCCCCAAGGCCTGGCTGGAGACCTTCCGCCAGTACCCCACGAGGCTTCAGGGCCATGCAGAGAACCACTACACGCCTGGCGTGGAGGTCACCACGGGCAGCCTTGGCCAGGGTCTGCCCCAGGCTGTGGGCATCGCCATCGGCCTCCGGGTGCAGAAGTCCGATGCCCGCGTCTACTGCGTGGTGGGCGACGGTGAAAGCCAGGAGGGCGTGATCTGGGAGGCGGCCATGGCTGCGCCCCATCACAAGCTCGACAATCTCTGTGTCTTCCACGATCTCAACGGCCTGCAGATCGATGGCGACGTGAAGACGGTGATGAACATCAACCCCGTGCCCGACAAGTGGCGCGCCTTCGGATGGGCCGTGAAGGAGATCGACGGCCACGACTTCACGCAGATTCTGGAGGCCCTGGCCTGGGCCCGCACCATCAAGGGCCAGCCGGCAATGATCTGCGCCCGCACCGTCAAGGGCAAGGGCGTGAGCTTCATGGAAAACAACGCCGGTTGGCACGGCGTGGCGCCGAAGCAGGATGAATACGAGAAGGCCCTGGTCGAACTCGCCGACTGAATGGGGCTGTGGACTGAAGACTGAAGACTGGGGACTGAATGGAAGCATTGCGGCAATCCTTCGAACGGCAGCTGGGAGCGGCTCTGCCCGGCGTGGAGATCACGCTGGAGCGGCCCAAGTCCGGCGAGCTGGGCGACCTGGCTTTCCCCTGCTTCCGGGCCGCCAAGCAGCTGGGCCAGAACCCTGTGCAGCTCGCGCAGGAACTGGCTGCTTCCATCGCCATTGCAGGGGCGACCCTGGTGGCCACGGGGCCCTACCTGAACCTGAAGCTGGCGGCGAAAACTCGCGCCAGCGCCGTGCTGGGCGCCATCCTTGCAGCCCCCGCAGACAAACCCTACGGCTCGCGTCCAGCCAATGGCAAGAAGGTGATCGTTGAATACAGCTCGCCGAACATCGCCAAGCTCTTCACCATCGGCCACCTGCGTTCCACCATGATCGGCCATGCCCTGGCCCAGACCCACCAGTTCCTGGGCTACGAGACCATCCGCCTTAACCACCTGGGCGACTGGGGCACTCAGTTCGGTACCCTGCTGGCGGCCTACACCCGCTGGGCCCAGGAGGGGAATGCTGACCTGGAGCAGGATTTCGACTGGGCCGAGCCCGCGCCGGAGAAGCGGCGCACGCCCCTGTTCCGGCTCTTCCAGCTCTACGTCCGCTTCCATGCCGAGGAAGCGGACGATCCGGCCATGCGCGACGAGGCCCGGGACTGGTTCAAGCGCCTGGAGGCCAACGATGCCAGGGCGCGGGAACTGTGGAAACGGTTTCGCGATCTTTCTCTCACCGAGTTCCAGCGCATCTACGACCGACTCGGCGTGCGCTTCGACACCCTGAGCGAGGGCGAGGCCTTCTACGAGGATCAGCTTGGCTCCACCCTGCAGACCCTGGAGGCTGCCGGCCTGCTGGTGGAGGGCGACAAGGGCGCCCGCATCGTGAACCTGGAGGATGTGGGCATCAGCACCCCCTGCCTCGTGCAGAAGGGCGACGGCACCAGCATCTACGCCACCCGCGACCTGGCGGCGGCCCTGTATCGGAAGCAGGCCTATGCTTTCGACCGCTGCCTCTACGTGGTGGGCACGGACCAGGTGCTGCACTTCCAACAGATCTTTGCGGTGCTGGACAAGCTGGATCCCTGGTTCCAGGGCCGCATGCTGCATACGCCCTTCGGCATGGTCAAGCTGCCCGAGGGCAAGATGAGCACCCGCAAGGGCAACGTCATCTTCCTGGAGGACGTGCTCGACGAGGCCCGGGAGCGAGTCACCGCCATCATCGAGGAGAAGAACCCCGACCTGAAGGAGCGGGCCGAGGTGGCCGAGGTGCTGGGCATGGGCGCCGTGGTGTTCTTCGACGCCATGAACGACCGCGTGAAGCCCATCACGTTCACCTGGGACCGGGTCATCGCCCTGGATGGCGACACCGGCCCCTACGTGCAGTACGCCCACGCCCGCATCATGAGCGTCCTGCGCAAGGCGGCCACCCAGACGGGGGCCGCTTGGGCGGCCCGGGCCCAGGCCGGCGCGGCGGTGGGTCCGGTGGTGCCCTTCGCGCCCATACCCCTGCCCGTGAACCTCAATGGTTTGGCCGCGCCCGAGGCCCAGGCCCTGCTCTTCGAGCTGGCTGGCCTGCCCACGGCCATCGCCGCCGTGGCCGAGGGCTGCATGGCCACGCCGCTGGCGCGCCAGCTGGTGGCCGTGGCGCGCTCCTTCAGCGGCTTCTACACCAACTGCCCCATCCTGGCCCCGGACAACACCCCCGAAGTGCGCGATGCCCGCCTCGCGCTCTGCGTCGCCACCGCCCGCGCCCTGCGCCAGGGTCTGTTCCTCATGGGCATCCAGGCCCCCGACGAGATGTAGGAGATCCCATGACCAAGTACGTGTTCGTGACGGGTGGTGTGTTGAGCTCCCTGGGCAAAGGGATCGCGGCAGCTTCCTTGGGCGCGCTGCTGGAGGCCCGGGGGCTGAAGGTCACGCTCATGAAGATGGATCCCTACCTCAACGTGGATCCGGGCACCATGTCGCCCTTCCAGCACGGCGAGGTCTTCGTCACGGACGACGGGGCCGAGACGGACCTGGACCTGGGCCACTATGAGCGCTTCACCTCCGTGCCCACCACGCAGAACCACACCATCACCACGGGCCGCATCTACAACACGGTGATCCAGAAGGAGCGCCGCGGCGACTACCTGGGCAAGACTGTGCAGGTGATCCCCCACATCACGGACGAGATCAAGGGCGTCATGAAGAAGGTCGCCAAGGACATGGACGTGGTGATCGTGGAGATCGGCGGCACCGTGGGCGACATCGAGAGCCAGCCCTTCATCGAGGCCATCCGCCAGTTCAAGCTCGAGGCGGGCATGGATGCCCAGATGAAGGCCAACGCCATCAACATGCACCTCACCTACGTGCCCTACATCAAGACGGCGGGGGAGCTGAAGTCGAAGCCCACCCAGCACAGCGTGAAGGAATTGCGGGCCCTGGGCATCCAGCCCGACGTGCTGCTCTGCCGGGCCGACTTGGACATCCCCCGGGACCTCAAGGACAAGATCGCTCTGTTCTGCTCGGTGACTCCCGATGCCGTCTTCAGTGGCCGGGACGCCCACTCCATCTACGAAGTGCCTCTGAACCTGCATCTGGAAGGGCTGGATGCCAAGGTGGCCGCCCTGCTTGGCCTGGGCGAGAAGCAGCCCGACCTCAGCGCCTGGCAGAACCTGCTGCACCGCATCCGCAATCCCAAGGGCAGCGTGCGCATCGGCGTGGTGGGCAAGTACGTGGAATTCAAGGAGAGCTACAAGAGTCTCATCGAGGCCCTGCACCACGCGGGCTACGGGCTGGAGACCCAGGTGGACCTCAAGTGGATCGAGGCGGAGGATCTGGAGAACCAGGATCCGGCCGTCTTCCTCCAGGACTGCCATGGCATCCTGGTGCCGGGCGGCTTTGGCGTGCGGGGCACCCGGGGCATGGTGAAGTCCATCCAGTACGCCCGGGAACACAAAATCCCCTTCTTCGGCATCTGCCTCGGCATGCAGATGGCCTCCGTGGAGTTCGCGCGGAATGTCGTCGGGCTGGAGGGGGCCGATTCCACCGAGTTCGACGACGCGCCGAAGCACCGCATCATCTTCAAGCTGCGCGAACTGGTGGACGTGGAGGAACTGGGGGGGACCATGCGCCTGGGCGCCTACCCCTGCCGTCTTGAGCCGGGCAGCCAGGCCGCGAAGGCCTATGGCAGCACGGAAATCAGCGAGCGCCACCGCCATCGCTACGAATTCAACCACGAGTACAAGAAGGTCCTGGAGGACAAGGGCCTGGTGTTCACGGGCATGAGCCCCGATGGCGTCTTCGTGGAGATCGTGGAATTGAGGGACCACCCCTTCTTCCTGGGCTGCCAATTCCACCCCGAGTTCAAGAGCCGGCCCCTGAACCCGCACCCGCTGTTCACGGCCTTCGTCAAGGCCAGCGCTGCGAACCGGGGCTGATCTCCAGACCGCGATCAGGGGAGACCCCAGCCGCAACGGCCGGAGCATCGTCATACGACCCATGAGTGGTTTCAGTTCATTTCAGCAAAGACGATGTTAATATCATTTATGCTTGACAGACGCCTCCCCTGCGGACCGGCACTGGAGTTCCTTGCCAAGCTCGACCAAGGAGGGACCATGCAACTTTCCGGATTGCACTACGGCTCCAAGCTGCTTCAGCTGGTCGAATTCCCCGTGGCGGAGTTCATCGACGGATCTGCCACCAATCAGGAGATCCAGCAGTTCCTGGAGAAGCACCAGAGGCTGGTGGTGAAGCCGTCCTTCTACGGAGGGGTCGGAAGGAAGGGCAAGGCTGGGTTGATCCGGGTGGTGAGCACCCTGCAGGAGGCGCTGCAGGCCCGGCGGGAGCTGTTCTTCGCGCAGCACATGTATGGCAACAAGCTGGTCACGGCCAATGGCGTGACCATGGAAGCCTTCATCCCCTCGGATCTGGAAGTCTACTTCAGCATCACCGCCTCCAGCTTCTACCGGGGGCCAGTGTTCACCATCACGCCCTGGGGCGGCGTGGAGATCGAGGACCTGTCGGCAGACAAGAAGGCCGTGGTGGAGATTGACCCCTTCATCGGGATCAACGCCTTCGAGATCACCAACGCCCTCACGGACACGGGCTGCCCAGAGGCCTTCATCTCGGCGCTGGTGCAGCATCTGCCAAAGCTCTGGGATCTGTTCGATGGCTACGGGCTGACCAGCATCGAACTCAACCCCATCCGGATCCAGCGCCGGGGCAACCAGATCCTGCCCGTGGCCTGCGATGTAAAGGCCAGTTTCGACCAGGACAACCCGTCATGGAAGCGCATTGGACTGCCGGATGCCTTCTTCCAGATGGAGACGACGCCTTTCGAGGGCGAGATCAACGAACTCCGCACCTACCAGGGCCAGAGCGATGTGCTGGAGATGAATCCCCTGGGCAGCATCATCCCCTTCATGTTCGGCGGCGGCGCCAACAGCGCCGGCACCGAGGCCCTTGGGGAGGCCGCCATCTTCTCCTCCGACTTCGGTGGCAACCCGCCCTACGAGAAGATCTACGAGATCAGCCGCATCACCTTCGAGCACTGGTACGACCAGGCCAGCATGCTGCTGCTCATCGGCGGGAAGGCCAACAACACGGACATCTATGTGACCTTCAAAGGCGTGTTCGACGCCCTGCGCGATCACGTCGCGAAGGCTGGCTGGAAGCCGCTCTACGTGGTCATCGGCCGGGGCGGCCCCAACGTCGTGAAGGGGATGTTCTACGCCAAGGACATCCTCGACCGGCTTCGTCTCCCCTACAAGGTGTTCGGCCACGACACCTCGATGATCCTCACGCTGGAATACGCCAGCAGGGTCGACGAGTGGTGGCGGGCGGAAGGCGCCGCCGCCTACCGGCAGCAGGTCGAAACGCTGGTCCGGGCCTAGGGGGATTCGATGCGACGACTGAAGACCAAGCCTTTCCCCTACTACGTCGGACTGCAGTCCCTGGAAGAGCTCGTCACCCGGGAGCACCGCGTCTGCGTGATGAACATCCTGGGCAGCGAGAGCCGCAAGGTGACGCCTGTGTCCCACGAGTACAGTGGCGGCAATGTCGTGGCCGGGGTGCAGTATGGCCGCCGGGGCCAACTCGACACGAAGCTCGGGGCCATCCCTGTCTACCGGAGCATCCGTGAGGTCATGGAGAAGGGCATCGCCTTCGACATGGGCGTGGTCTACATCCCCCCCGCAGGCGTCTGCAAGGCGGTGTCGGAACTGGTGACCCACAACGAGGCCCTCAAGCGCATCGTGATCGTGACGGAGAAGGTGCCCGCGCGGGATTCACGCAACATCCGGGCGATCTGCCAGGAGGCTGGCGTCGATGTCATCGGCGCCAACTGCTTGGGCATGGCCAATGCCTGGGACCAGGTGCGGATCGGCGGCAGCCTGGGCGGGGACCATCCCGGGGAAACCCTGGTGAAGGGCTCCATTGCCATCCACTCCAACTCCGGCAACTTCACCACCACCATGGCGGAATACCTCCGCACCGCAGGCTTCGGCATCAGCACGGCCGTGTCCAGCGGCAAGGACATCTACATCCACTTTGCCCTGCCCGAGTTCCTCTTCGCGGCCCAGAACGATCCCCGCACCAAGGCCGTGGTGGTTTACGTGGAGCCGGGCGGCTACTACGAGAAGGTGGCGCTGGATTGGATCAGGGACTGCACCTTCGCCTTCACCAAGCCGATCATCGCCTGTGTCACTGGCCGCTGGAAGAAGAACATCAGCCGCGCCTGCGGCCACGCCGGCGCCCTCGCGGGCAGCGGCGACGACGCGGAAAGCAAGGAACGCTGGTTTGACGACTACTTCGGGGTGGCAGCCTTCGATCCGAGGATCCGCGAGGTGAGTGCGCGGGGTGTGCGCGTCTCGAGCATCCAGTACATTCCCGACGCGGTCCGGGCCGTCTTCGAGAAGATCGGTGAGCAGGCGGACTTCCCCACCACTGGCGATCTGTCACTCAAGCTCTGGCTCGGCGACACCGTGGTGAAGTTGCCGCCGGCCCTGGATCTCCCGATCATGCAGGCGCCGCACCCCTACGATTACCAGATCGTGGAAGTGAACAAGCAGGTGGGGGCCCACTACCTCCGCCAGAACATGACCGACCGGTCCGGCGCCACCCGGATGAATCCCGGGACCCAGGTCTCGGAACTGCACGGCAAGACCATGCTGGAGCTCTCCCGCCACAGCCTGGAAGAGAACCTCTTCTTCTCGCTGGCCAAGGTCTTTCCTGAGAAGACCGACATCCCCACCCTGAACCTCATCCTGAACCTGTTCATGAAGATCGACGAGCGGCGCATGGAGCTCATCGACGTGGGCCGGGCCAATGGCTGCACGCCCAACGCCTACCTGGCCTCCCAGATTGCCCTGGTGGGCGACAAGGGCCTGCTCGCGAAGGCACGGGAGCACTCGAAGTTCATCATCGACCTCATCCGCGAATTCAGCCTGGACGAATACACGACCACCTTCCCGCCGGAACTGGACGACTACGTGCTGCAGCGCCTGCTTGGACCCGAACCATCCCGGAAGTCCGACATCTCCGACCTGCTCTTCAAGGAGGTCAAGAAGTCTAGGAAGTCCTGCGTGGCCCTGCGGGTCTGCCAGCACATCATCGACCTGGCCGAGAAGCAGGGCCATGAGATCCGGGACACCTACGAGTTCCTGCTGGCCACCATCGCCGTGTGCGTGCTGTGGAACCCCATGCTGGAGAAGCGCATCAGCCGGCAGTTGGTCGAGGATGCGGTCACCTACTTCTACCTCATGTCCCGCATCGTGGCCTATTCGGTGGTGGACCGGGCCCACAACCCCCACTGGAAAAAGCTGGTGGACCACAAGCTGTCGAACCTGAACCACAGCTTCATGGAGAACGCCTTCATGGTGCTCTTTGGGCGCGTGCCGGAAGCCTCGGAGCTGTTCGAATTCCAGACGGTGCTGGGTCTCACCATCACCAATGGCCCGGGTACACTCTCGGCGAAGGGCGCCAAGGAGAGCGTCAGTGCCCGGAACGACATCTCCATGGCCATGGTGGGCTTCCTTGCCAACACAGGCATGGCCCATGGTGGCCATGGGTTCGAGGCCATCGAGTTCCTGCTGGAGCAGTTCCAGGGCGTGACCCTGCCCGATCCCGGGGATCCGGCTCATGGCGTGGATCTCAGGGCCCTGGCGAACCGCTCGGCGCGGGCCTACGGCGCCTACAAGCAGCAGGCCCAGGAAGTGGAGGATGGCACCGTGAAGCCCATCCCCTGTATCAACCACCAGGCCTTCCGCGGCAACCAGATCAACGTGGATCCCCGGGAGCAGTTCGTTGCGGAGATGCTAGCTGAACAGGGCAGCTACAACGCCTTCTGGGAGTTCTACCACCTGCTGGTGAAGGAGCTCTTCATCGAAGGCGTAACCAACAACGTGTTCTGTGTGAACGTCGATGCGGTGCTTGCAGTGACGACACTCAAGCTGGTGTGGAAGGACTTCCTGGCGGGGCACCTCACCCTGCGCCAGGTCCGGGACCTGACCTTCACCCTCTTCCTCTTCGGCCGCACCATCGGCACCATCGCCGAGATCGCCGACCACCGCGACCGGGGCCTGGACATGGATTGCCGCACACCGGAAAAGGAACTCACTTTTGTCCTCTAGTCCTTCCTGACGCAGAAAAGGGGCGGGCCAACTGGCCCGCCCCTTTTCTGCGCAGTGATAAACCTACTTCCGCCCACCCTTGGCGGCCCACTCCTCGAGCATGTCAGTGGTGACGGACTTGGGGCGCTCCAGCGGGTAGGCCAGGGCGCGGTCCCAGGTGATGTTGGCAAGGACGCCCAGGGCGCGGCCCACGCCGAAGAGGACGGTGTAGAAATCGTATTCGCGCAGGCCGTAGTACCACTGGATGACGCCGCTCTGGGCATCCACGTTGGGCCAGGGGTTCTTGGTCTTGCCCTGCTCGGTGAGCACGCCCGGCGCCACCTTGTAGATCATGTTGACCAGCTTGAAGAGCGGATCGTTGGGCAGGTGCTTCTGGCAGAACTCCATCTGCGCCGTGTAGCGGGGATCGGTCCTCCGCAAGATGGCGTGGCCGTAGCCGGCGATCACCTGGCCGGAGTTCAGGGTGTCCCAGAGAGCCTTCCGGATGTTCTCCTCCGTGGGCTCGGCACCGGCGAGCTGCTTCTGGAATTTCAGGAGCCACTCCAGCACTTCCTGGTTGGCCAGCCCATGCAGGGGGCCGGCTAGCCCATTCAGGCCAGCGCTGAAGCTGTAGTAGGCGTCCGACAGGGCCGAGGCCACCAGGTGCGTGGTGTGGGCACTGACGTTGCCGCTTTCGTGGTCGCTGTGGAGGATGAAGTACATGCGGGCCACGTCGTCATAGGGTGCGGGAATGCCCATCATGTGGGCGAAGTTGGCGCCCAGATCCAGGCCCGGCTTGGCGGGGATGATGTCGCCATTCTTGTATTTGTAGCGGTAGATGAAGGCCGCGATCTGGGGCAGGCGGGCCACCAGGTCCGTGGCATCCTCGAACATGGGGTCCCAGTGATCGTTCTTCTTCATGGTGTGGTAGGCGGCGGCGAACTTGCTGTCCTTCTGCATGCAGAGCACGGCAGCGGACAGCATCACCATCGGGTGGCTGTCCTTGGGCAGGGCGCGGATCACGTCGAACACGTAGGCCGGCACCTGGGCGCGGGTCTGGAAATCGGCCACGATCTCGTCGGTTTCCTCCTGGGTGGGGATTTCGCCCGTGAGGATGAAGTGCCAGAAGGATTCCACCGTGGGGTACTCGCTGCCAGCGGCCTTGGGCAGAGCGGCGAAGGTCTCGGGGATGTTCTTGCCTCGGAAGCGAATGCCCTCCGTGTAGTCGAGGTATGAGATGTCCGTCACCAGCGCATGGATGTCCCGGGCGCCGCCCAGGGCCTGGCTGATGGTGACCTGGTCGATGACCACGTCGCCATGCTCCTTGAGGAGGTTCTGCGTGCGGGGGCGGTGGGCCTGGATCTTCTCGAGAAGGCGGGCTTTTAGGCGGGTCATGGGGGCAGCTCCTGTGGATGAAGGATGGGAAGGTACGGGGAAGAGAATCAATTCGCGAGGCTCGCCTTATTGATGACTTTATTATCATTTATAAACGGCTGTGAACTAGGCCGACCGGGCAGGGGATCGTCAGGGCAGAGTATTACCTTTGCGCAAAGGATCTTCCGTGACCTTGGTCAATCTATCCCGGCACCCCCTCAAAGGGTACCTGGGCCTGGCAGTGTGGGTGGCCCTGGTCTGCGCCCCCGGGGGCCTTTCGGCCCAGGAGACGCCCCGGCCGAATCGCGTGGCCTGGTTCGAAGGTTTCCCGGAGCCCCTGCCGGAAGGCGTCAGTGAGCTGGCCCTGGAAGCCACGAGCCAGATGCTTCGGCCCGACTTGGCCCACAGCTCCGATGGCCGCACCTATGCCGTCCTCGATGGCGAGGCGTGGCAGCTGGTCTGGGACTGGGCCCTGCAGGCCGGGTCCACCCGGATCAACCTCCGGTCCCGTGTGGCCTATCGTTCTGGGGGCATCGCGGACCAGACCCTGTGGAACTGGCACCAGCTGTTCAACCTGCCCCAGGGGGGCCGGGAGGACTCGCCGAAGAACCGGCTTGACTACTACCTGCTGCGGGATGGCAAAGTCGTCGGCGAGCTGACCCGTCCGGGCCTGGCCTTGATGGACCTGGACGTGGCCTGGGTCCGCCCTTTTGGCACCAGCGACGAGGGCGGCCGCCTCGGCGCCTCGGTGCAACTACCCACAGGCAGGCAGTCAGATTTTTCCGGCAGTGGGGGGACCGATGCCCTGGTGGGCGGGGCCTACTGGCTGCGGCTGGGCCAGTGGCGCCTCTTCGGCCAGGCGGAGCGGGTCTTCCTGGGCCTGCCCAGGGACAGTCCCCTGCGGACGGTCCTGGACCGGACTTCCTTCAGCCGCACCTGGGCCAGCCTGGGCTGGCAGGGGGACGGGGCGGGCCTGGTCTCCGGGCTCGGCCTGGAGGTCGCCCTCGCCTATGCCGGCAGCCCCTACCGCACCGGCCTATCCCGCCTGGACCGGGCCGGATGGCAGCAGCACTGGACCTTCCGCCACCGGCGTCTCCCCCGCTGGCGCTTCGGATTCAGCGAGGAGGCCGGTACCTTCACGGCCCCCGACATCTCGGCCTTCACGGCTTACCGCTTCGGTGGGTCCTGAGGCTCCGCTAAACTAGGTGGTTCGTGCCGGAGTCTCCATGCAGCCCAACCAGTACCGCGATGCGCGCCTCGACAAGCTCCAGAAGCTGAAGGCCCTGGGCCTGGACGCCTGGCCCCGGAAGGCGCGGCGCACCCACGGCATCGCCCAGCTGGCCGCGGCCTATGCCGATGCCGAAGTCTGGACCAACGAGAAGCTGGAGGCCCTGGGCCTCGAGGTGTCCGTGATGGGTCGCGTGCTCACCATTCGTGAGATGGGCAAGAGTGTCTTCGCCCACCTCACGGAGAACGGGGAGAAGATCCAGGCCTTCCTCCGCATGAACGACCTGGCCGAGCCCGGCTGGGACATCCTCAAGCTCCTCGACATGGGCGACTTCATCAGCATCACGGGCCCGCTCATGCGCACCAAGACTGGCGAGCTGAGCGTGCGGGTGAAGTCCATCCAGTTTCTCAGCAAGGCGCTGTTGCCCCTGCCGGAGAAGTGGCACGGCCTGCAGGACAAGGAACAGCGCTACCGCCAGCGGTACCTGGATCTCATCTCCAACGGCGACGTGCTGAAGACTTTTCAGACCCGCTCCCGCATCGTGAGCGCCGTGCGGCGCTTCATGGAAGATCAGGGCTACCTGGAGGTGGAGACGCCCATGATGCAGCCCATCCCTGGCGGCGCCACGGCCCGGCCCTTCACCACCCACCACAACGCCCTGGACATGCCCCTCTACCTGCGCATCGCGCCAGAGCTGTACCTGAAGCGCCTCATCGTGGGCGGCTTCGAGAAGGTCTTCGAGATCAACCGCAGCTTCCGCAATGAGGGCATCAGCGTCCGCCACAATCCCGAATTCACCATGATGGAGATGTACGAGGCCGGTAGCGACCTGCGGGACATGATGACCCTCACGGAGAACCTGTTCCTGAAAGTGACGCGAGACGTAATGGGCTCGGCAGAGCTCCCCTGGGGTGACGCGATGATTTCGTACGCCGCGCCCTTTCGCCGTCTCACCATGAAGGACGCCATCGCCCAGTACGGCGCCATCGAGCGGCGCCTGCTCGAAGATGGCGACAGCGTGCGCACCCTGGCCAAGGCCGTGCACATCGAGGATGTGGACAAGAAGACCCTGGGCACCCTGCTGGGCGACCTCTTCGAACACCACGTGGAGAAGCAGCTTATTCAGCCCACCTTCATCACCGATTATCCCATCGAGCTGTCGCCGCTCACCAAGACCCTGGAAGGCGATGACCGCTTTGTGGACCGCTTCGAATTGTTCATCGGCGGCATGGAACTGGCCAACGCCTACTCGGAACTGAATGACCCCATTGACCAGCTGGGCCGCTTCCAGGCCCAGATGGACGAGCGGGAGGCGGGCAACGACGAGGCGATGCTGCTGGACCAGGACTTCGTCACCAGCCTGGAGCACGGCCTGCCGCCCACCGGCGGCGAAGGCATCGGCATCGACCGGCTGGTCATGCTGCTCACCAACAGCGCCAGCATCCGCGACGTCATCCTGTTCCCGCTCATGCGCCCGATGAAGCCCAGCGATGCCGGCGAGCCCGAATAGGCGACCGATGTGACTGAATCACGCGTGACCCGCTGGCATACTTGAAAACCGAAATTGGAGGCTCCCATGCCTGTCCCCATGCTTGAGCTCGCGCCCCAGAACGCCGCCGTGAAAGCCAAGGTGCTGGAGGGGCTTTCGGGCCTCATCGACCGCTCTTCCTTCATCCTGGGCGAGAATGTGAAGGGTCTCGAGGCGGAGATCTCGGCCTACGCAGGTGCGGCCCACGCCGTAGGGATGTCCAGCGGCACCGACGCGCAGTTGGCGGCCCTCATGGCCCTCGGCATCGGCGCGGGCGATGAGGTCATCGTCCCCAGCTTCACTTTTTTCGCCACCGCCGGCGTGGTTTCGCGCCTGGGTGCCAAGCCCGTTTTCATCGACCTCGACCCCGCCACCTTCAACGCCTCGGGCGCCCTGGTGGAGGCGGCCATCACGCCCCGCACCAAGGCCATCATGCCCGTGCACCTCTTCGGCCAGCTGGCGGACATGCCCGGCATCATGGCCGTGGCGACCAAGCACGGCCTCCCGGTCGTGGAGGACGCCTGTCAGAGCCTGGGCGCCCAGGGCTGGGGCAAGTCTGCGGGCCAGTTCGGCGACATGACCGCCTACAGCTTCTACCCCACCAAGAACCTCGGCGCCTTCGGCGACGCGGGCATGACCGCCATCCGGGATGATGCGGCGCTGGCTGCGCGGGTGCGCCGCATCCGCGTCCACGGCATGGAGCCTGTCTACATGCACCACGAGGTGGGCATGAACGGGCGCATGGACGAGTTCCAGGCCCTGGTGCTGCGGGCCAAGCTGCCCATGCTGGATGGCTGGCACGCGGGGCGGCGGAAACACGCCGCCTGGTACCTGGAGCGCATGCAGGCACTGACGGCCGACGAGGTGGTACTGCCCCTGGAAGTGGTGCCGGACGGCCGCCACATCTACAACCAGTTCACCATCCGCGTGAAGGGCGGCAAGCGCGACGCCTTGCAGGTCCATCTGAAAGAACGCGGTATCGGTTGTGCGATCTACTACCCCATCTGCCTCCACGAGCAGCCCTGCTTCCGGGACCTCGGATACAAGACCGGGCAGCTGCCGGAATCCGAGCTGGCCGCCCAGGAAGTGCTCAGCCTGCCCGTCTATCCCGAGATGACCGAGGTCATGCGCGAGGAAGTGGCCATGGCGATCCTGGGGTTCTTCGGCAAGAGCTGAGGGCTCCTTCGATCGTGAAGGGATCAAGGGCGGAACACCGAGGACGCAGAGGTCCCACAGAGGAAGCACAGAGAAAAGCGGTGTTGGCCCTGGGGACGATGCCACTGCCACAAGAGGCCAGAGGTTTTCCTCTATGTCTTCTGCGGAATTCTGTGTCCTCTGTGTTCCTGCTGTTCTGATGGGCTTGGATTACCCCTGGGCAATCGAAGAGGCATCCACCCAGGTGTCCAGGGCCTCCTGGGCAGCGTCCGGGACCCCCAGGAACTGGATGCCGATGCCGATCATCTCCAGGGAATTGCCCCCCGGCCGCCCACCCAGGACGTAGGAGACGGTGGCCAAGATGGGCGCCTTGGGCAGCTCCGGGTGCAGCAGGACCAGATCCTCGATGACGGCGCCCCGCTCGAAGAGACGGGCATCCCGGAGCCCCACCAGGGCAAA
>JBBRZL010000081.1:0-15596 GCA_038236735.1 Holophagales bacterium
CCATGGCATAAGTGATGACGTTGGGGACACTGTTGAGCACCAGGTTCGCACACAGGATTTTGTGCAGGACCGGTTGGGGCTCGAAAGCAACCACCACGCCACCGTCGCCAACCAACTGGGCGAGCGGCACCGTGTGGGCCCCGATGTTGGCCCCAATATCCAACACGATGGAACCGGGATTGATGAAGTGGGTGAACAGGTCCAGCTCGCCCTGGCTGAAATCGCCATATTCCTTGAAGGACCGTCCGACGTACTGGTCCTTCGGGGGATAGAGCATGGGACCGTAACGACTCTCGGTCAGCTCGACGAAAGGTGGGAAGGGCTGACAGGCATGGGTGGACACCGAGACCTCCTGCTTCTTGATGGGTAGCTTGACCAGATGTGCGGCCCACGCCGGAACCGCTTTCCAGAAGGCGTGGAAGCCCCGGGAGAAACTCTGGAACTCCAGGCCCGCCCGACCAGCGAGGCTTTGCAGGCTCCGGCGGGAGAAAAGGCTGATGTGGCCATTCCGCGGGGAGGCGTACCACCAGGTGATGCGGGAATCCGGGAGGATTTCGCCATCATTCAGCAGGGTCGAAAACAGAATGATTCCCTGTTCGTCCAGCAGTGAGGTCAGGTTGTACATCAGGGCCTGGACGTCAGGGACGTGCTCAAAAACTTCATAGGCCGTGATGAGGCTGAAGGTTCCGAGTGCTTCTGGCTTCATGTCCCGATCCACGAAGGGATCGTAGGAGACTGAATCCCAGCCGGCTTCGCGCAGCAGCTGGCTCAACTGCCCATTGCCGCCCCCATAGTCCAGGTGCCTGATCTCCCCCTTCCGCTCCCCGAAAAGGTCGAGCAGGGCCTTGGCATTGTTGCGGGGACGAATGTCCAGGTATTCCGGATCGAAAAGGATGTAGTCATGGTTATAAATGTGTTCTTCGAAATCACCCAGGGTCCATTTGGAGAAATCGGGGGCGAAACAGAACCGACAGGTGCCACAGGAATAGTAGTAAACGGGAATCCCGGACAGGGGGGGAATGCCCCCCGCAGGAACCAGGCATGACTTGCTTAAATCAACCACATCCAATGGCGTGCAAGTACCGCCACAGGCGGGACACTCGACGGACAGGTTCATGGTGATCTTCCCCCTTTTGCTAGGTCCGAAAGAGCAAACATGACCAAACGGTGAGCGCGGCTGCTTTTTTGAAGGATATAACGAGAACCACGTAATTTAACCCCCGAAGTTCCAGCGCTATCCTCCCGTCGGTGCCATCAGCGAAGTGATACTGTGATGTCATTAGGGGTCCAACAGCGGTGCGGTTTCCATTCCTGGAAGGGTTCCCCCGGCAGGTCTTCCATGGCCAGCCACTGTTCAAAATATTCCATGCGGTTCACGATCATTCCGTCATACAACTGCCGAGGGCATCCCCATGCTGGCTTCCATCAAGACCATCATCCTGGGCGGGGGGCTCGGGACACGATTGAGCGAGGAGACGGTCGTCAAGCCCAAGCCCATGGTGGAAATCGGCGGCCAGCCCATCCTGTGGCACATTCTGAAGCTTTACACCCACTATGGTTATCGTGATTTCGGCATCGCCCTGGGCTACAAGGGTGAGCTCATCAAGCGCTACTTCCTCGACTACCGGGAACTGACCTCAGATCTGACCATCGATCTCCAGTCCAAGACGACCTACCTCCATGAGCGCTCCCCCGAGCCCTGGAGAGTGACCCTCATGGACACGGGCCAGGACACCCAGACCGGGGGCCGACTCCGCCGCATGGGCGAATGGATCGGTTCCGACCGGATCTTCATGGCCACATACGGCGACGGCTTGGGCAACATCGACCTGGCGGCGCTCCTGGCCTTCCATCAAAGCCATGGCAGACTGGCCACGGTCACGGCCGTGCGGCCGCCGGCCCGCTTCGGCGGCATCCGCCTGGAGGGTAGCCGGGTGGCCGGCTTCGCGGAGAAGCCCCAGGCCGGAGAGGGCTGGATCAACGGAGGCTTTTTCGTCCTGGATCGCAGGGCCCTGGACTTCATCGATGGCGACGCGACCATCTGGGAGCGGGAACCCCTGGAGCGGCTCACGGCCCAGGGGCAGCTCATGGCCTTCTGCCACGAGGGCTACTGGCAGCCCATGGACACATTGCGGGAGAAGAACCTGCTGGAGGAGCAGTGGCAGAGCGGTAAGGCCCCCTGGAAGGTGTGGTCATGAAACCCACTGGCCCCTGGAGGCAGCGCCGCATCCTCGTCACGGGCGCCACGGGTCTGGTGGGATCCTGGCTCTGCCGCCGCCTGGTGGAGGAGGGGGCCATCCTGGTGGCCCTGGTTAGGGACTGGGACCCCCAGTCGGAGTTGATCCGCAGCGGAACGGTCCAGCATTGCGCGGTGGTGTCCGGGCGCCTTGAGACCTTTGCGGATTGCGAGCGGGCCCTCTGCGAGCACGAGGTGGATACGGTCTTCCACCTGGGGGCCCAGACCATTGTGGGTACGTCCCTCCGGGCCCCTTTGGCCACTTTCGAGGCCAACATCCGCGGCACCTATCATCTGCTTGAGGCCTGCCGTCAGCATGCGGATCTTGTGAAGCGGGTGGTGGTGGCCTCCAGCGACAAGGCCTACGGCGACGTTGCCACCCTGCCCTATACCGAGGAGATGCCAGCCAACGGCCGCCATCCCTACGATGTCTCCAAAAGCTGCACGGACCTCCTGTCCATGACCTATGCGGAGACCTACGGCCTGGGCGTGGCGGTGGCCCGATGCGGCAACATCTACGGTGGCGGGGATCTGAACTGGAGCCGCATCGTGCCTGGCACGCTGAGGGCGGCCCTGGCGGGGCAGGCGCCGGTACTGCGCAGCGACGGCACCCATACCCGGGACTACCTCTACGTGGCCGACGTGGTGGAGGCCTACCTGGCTCTCGCCCTTGCCACCGAGCAAGAGGGGGTGAGGGGAGAGGCCTTCAACTTCAGCACCGAAAGCCCACTGAGCGTTCTCGAGATCACGCGGGCGACCCTGGAAGCCGCAGGGCGCGCGGATCTGGAGCCCATCCTCCGGGATCAGGCCCGCGCTGAGATTCACGACCAGTACCTGGACAGCTCCAAAGCCCAGCGCGTGTTGGGCTGGAAACCCACCTGGCGCCTCAGGGAGGGCCTCGCGGCCACCGTCGAATGGTACCAAACCTATCTGGGGCTTTCTTGAGGGCCGATGACCTGCGCCGGCGCATCCTCGACCTGGTGGTTGAGTACCACGCCGAGGCCTTTCCGGAGCGCGTCTTCACTCCAGGAGAGGGTGCAGTGCCCGTCAGTGGCAAGGTCTTCGACGCCGAGGACATTCAGCATCTGGTGGATGCGTCCCTGGATTTTTGGCTCACCACGGGCCGCTTCGCACGGGACTTCGAGGCCCGCTTCGCCGAAACCACCGGGCACGCCGACGCGCTCCTGGTGAATTCCGGCAGCAGCGCGAATTTGCTGGCGATATCCGCACTGTGTTCACCCACCCTGGGGGGCCGGCAACTGCAGCCGGGCGATGAGGTGATCACCTGCGCCGCGGGCTTCCCCACCACCGTCAACCCCATTCTCCAGAATGGACTCGTGCCGGTCTTCCTCGACGTGCACGTCCCCACCTACAACGTGGATGTCACCCATCTGGAAGCGGCTGTGGGCCCCCGCACCAAGGCCATCATCTTGGCCCATACCCTTGGGAACCCCTTCGACCTGGATGCCGTGATGGCGGTAGCCCGCAAGCACAACCTGTGGGTCATCGAAGACTGCTGCGATGCCCTGGGAGCTAGGTTTAAGGGACAACGCGTGGGCACCTTCGGGGACCTGGCCACGGTGAGTTTCTACCCGGCCCACCACATCACCATGGGCGAGGGTGGTGCCGTACTCACCTCGAATCCCAGATTGAAAAAGGTCGTCGAGAGCCTGCGGGACTGGGGGCGGGACTGCTGGTGCGACCCTGGCCACGACAATACCTGCAACAAACGCTTCGGCTGGAAGCTGGGTGACCTTCCAGAGGGCTACGACCACAAGTACACCTACAGCCATATCGGCTACAACTTGAAGGCCACGGACATGCAGGCCGCCGTGGGGCTCTCCCAATTGAAGAAGCTGCCCTCTTTCCTGGAGGCTAGGCACAGGAACTTCTCCCGTCTTCGGGGGAAACTTGAGGCCCTGGATCGCTGGCTCCAGTTGCCGGAATGGCTTCCTGGGGCTGAGCCCAGCTGGTTTGGATTCCCACTCACTCTGCGAAAGGAGGCCCCCCTCGACCGGAGGACGCTGGTGCAGGAACTGGAAGCCCGTCATATCGGGACCCGTCTTCTCTTTGGAGGCAACCTCCTCCGACAACCTGCCTACCAAGGGATTCCGCATCGCGTGGTCGGGGGGCTGGAGGGCGCAGACCTTGTCATGGCGCGGACCTTCTGGGTGGGAGTCTTCCCAGGCCTTCGGGATGAGCACGTCGATTATCTTGCCGCGACCTTGACTTCGCTGCTGGGGGGCTGAGTACCTGGCAGGGATTCAGTGGGATCTCATGGCCGCCCCAAAGTGTTAAATCCTTATTCCTTCCCCCCTTTTGCCGATGGAATGAGTAGGAAGGGGGACCCTCCGGGCATAACCCACAAGATTTGGATCAATCCACCGTCCGCGGGAGTAAAAGAATGATTCAATTTATGGATTGCAACCACAGGGAGGTAATGTGTCATGGCTGAAGTCAAGGTTGGAGACTCCATGGTGGGTGATAACCACCCCTGCTACATCACGGCCGAAATAGGCATCAACCACAATGGGGACCTGGAGATTGCCAAGAAGCTGATCGAGTTGGCCGACGCCGTGGGCTGCAATGCGGTGAAGTTCCAGAAGCGCACGGTGGATGTGGTGTACACGGCTGACGAACTCGCCAAGCCTCGGGAATCTCCCTTCGGTGCCACCAATGGGGACCTGAAGCGTGGGTTGGAGTTCGGCCTGGACGAATACCGGGAGATCGACCTCTACTGCAAGGAACTGGGGATCGCCTGGTTCGCCTCCTGCTGGGATGAGGGCGCCGTGGATTTCATTGCCCAGTTCAACACGCCCTGCTACAAGATCGCCTCGGCAAGCCTTACGGACGACAACCTGCTTCGTTACCATCGCACCAAGGGACGCCCGCTCATCCTCTCCACCGGGATGAGCACCCTCGAGGAGATCGATCATGCCGTGGCGGTTCTGGGCAAGGAGGACTTGATCATCCTGCACGCCACCAGTACCTATCCTTCTGAATTTCACGAATTGAACCTGCGGGCCATTCCTGAATTGCGCAAGCGATACGGGGTCCCCACGGGCTACTCCGGACACGAGACTGGCATTCCGTCCTCATCGGCAGCCGTGGCCATGGGTGCCTGCATGGTGGAGCGCCACTTGACGCTCGAGCGCTCGATGTGGGGCTCAGACCAGGCGGCGTCCCTCGGCCCCAGTGGCATCACCCGCCTGGTCCGGGATATTCGGCTGGTTGAATTGGCGCTGGGCGATGGTGTGAAGCGAGTCTACGAGCGCGAGAAGCCGATCATCCAAAAGCTCCGGCGTGTGGGTGCGAGTCAGTGACGCACATCAAGGCTGTGGCCCTCGACGTGGACGGGGTCCTCACTGACGGGACCTTCACCTGGGGACCTGCGGGTGAGGAGTTGAAGACCTTTTCCTTCCGCGATGTGATGGGCATCTCGCTGGCTCAGCAATCCGGAATCGAGTTCGCCCTGATCTCCGGGGAGGCCAGCCCCCTTGTGGACCGTTTCGCCGAGAAAATGGGCATCACCGTTGTCTACAAGGGCTGCAAGGAAAAGGGCGCTGCCTTGCAAGCGTTTGCGGAATCCCTGGGCTTGTCGATGGATCAGGTCTGCTTTGTGGGCGACGACGTCAACGACTTGCCCGCCTTCGCTGTGGCCGGGTGGGCCGCGGCCCCCGGGGATGCGCACCCCAGGGCAAAGGAAGCGGTGTCCTACGTGGCCCAAGCCTGCGGCGGCCGCGGGGCGGTGCGGGAAATCCTGGAACACTTGATGAACGGCCAGGTCTGACCCATGAAGACCAAACTCTCCGACTACGTGATGGAATTCCTCATCAGCAAGGGCGTGAAGCACGTCTTCATGCTGCCGGGTGGCGGGGCCATGCACCTGAACGATTCGTTGGGCCGCTGCTCAGGGTTGGAGTACACCTGCCTTTTCCACGAGCAGGCCATCGCCATTGCAGCTGAGGCTTGGGGTCAATTCACAAATGCCCCAGGCATCGGCATGGTGACCTCGGGCCCGGGGGGCACCAACGCCGTGACCGGTGTGGCAGCCGCCTGGCTCGATTCGACCCCTTGTGTGTTCTTTTCTGGTCAGGCCAAGCGGTCAGACCTCAAGGGGAGCAGTGGTGTCCGCCAGATGGGATCCCAGGAGATCGACATCGTCTCGATCGTAGCGCCCATCACCAAGTACGCAGTAACCGTCCTGGAGCCCTCGGAAATCAGGTTCCACCTGGAAAAGGCCTGGCACTGCGCCACTCATGACAGGATGGGTCCTGTATGGCTCGATCTGCCCCTGGACGTTCAGGCGGCCCTGGTGGATGAAGAGGAGATGCCCGGCTACGAGGCGCCGATGGAGGCAGATCGGGGGGCACTGATCCAACCGGCACTCACGCAGATCATCGCAATGCTGAATGCCGCCGAGCGACCGGTGATCCTGGCGGGCAACGGCGTCAAGCTGGCAGGTGCCCAGGAACTGCTCTGCCGGTTTGCGGAGGTCTACCAGATCCCGATGCTCTTGACCTGGAAGGTGATCGACCTCCTGGACTACGACCACCCACTGAACTTCGGATGCCCCGGCATCATGGGCTGCCGCTCGGCGAACTTCATTGTCCAGAACAGCGACCTTCTGCTGGTCATCGGAAGCCGGCTCGAGCCCAGCGTGACGGCGTTCAACGCGCCCGCCTTCGGGAAGAACGCCCGCAAAGTCATGGTCGACATCGACGCCGCGGAGATCAGGAAGATCGGGTCCATTGACGTCCCCGTGGTCGCGGACGCCGGTGTGTTCCTGCGGGCCCTGGGTGAGCATCAGGCGACCATCCAAACCCGAGATTGGAGCGGATGGCTGGCCTATTGTCAGCGGCTCAAGGAGCGCTACCCGGTGGTGCTAGACGAGTACCTCCAGCACGCCGACGGTATCAACATGTACATCTTTACGGACAGGCTCTTCCAACAGCTTGACGCCGACGACATCATCACACCGGAGAGTTCGGGCGCCCCGGGCGAAGTCACGTACCAGGCCATGCGCGTCAGGAAGGGCCAGAAAATCAGGAACGCGGCCGGCCTTGGTGCCATGGGGTTCGGACTGCCCTATTCCATCGGCGCCTGCATCGCCAGCGGTCTTCGACGGACCATTCTGGTGAATGGTGACGGGGCGTTCCAGCTCAACCTTCAAGAATTGGAGGCGGTCGTACGGATGCAGCTGCCGATCAAGATGTTCATCCTGGACAACAACGGCTACGGAAGCATCATGGCGGCCCAACGCGCCCATTTCGAGGGTCGCCTCGTCGGGTCTGAACCCGGCAGTGGGCTGACCATGCCGGACATCCTGGCCGTCGCCGGGGCCTACGGCCTTCGCTGCGAGGAGGCGACCAGTCACACCGATCTTTCCGAGGCCATCCGCCGGACCCTGGCAGGGCGTGATCCAGCGCTTTGCCGCATTCCCGTCACCCGCTCCCATGTGACGGCACCCAAGGTCCAGGCCATGAAGACCTCTGATGGCAGCATGGTTTCCAGGCCACTCGAGGA
The DNA here is from genome assembly GCA_038236735.1 of Holophagales bacterium. Lineage (GTDB taxonomy): Bacteria > Acidobacteriota > Holophagae > Holophagales > Holophagaceae > Geothrix. The sequence goes on from JBBRZL010000081.1 coordinate 7,763, forward strand.
CATGTGGCCGTACCTGCCGCAGGAAGAGCTGGAATCAATCATGATCGGGACCTGCAGGAAGTTGGAAGGGCAGCCATGACAACCCCCTCAGTCGTCGACATGCAAGACCGTATCCGCCACCTGCTGGCCCAGAAACGAGACTACCGGCGGGAAGTCCGGGAGCTGACAGAACGCTATCCCCTTGTGGTGTTCTATGGCTGCGGCGCAATCCTCCACAGCATCGTCGATAGCTGGAACAAGCACATCGGCCGGAAGATTGACTACTGCTGCGACAGTGACAGTCGGAAATGGGGACAGGTCTACTGCGGAGCGCTGTGCCTCTCCCCCGAGGAACTGCTGGCGATTAAGGACGAATGCGTGGTGTTTGTCACCATTGGGGATTTCAAGCCGGTCTACGAGTGGCTGAAGGGGCAGGGCTTTCCATCCGTCAACCAGCTCTTCAAGTACGACCTGGATGCTTCGGAATTCCTTCCCAGTCATGCCCCGGAGGAAGTGCAGGCGTGGTTGTGTGAGACCTATGCGCTCCTGGGGGACCGGCAGTCACAGGTAGTATTCGAGGCCATCGTCGACCGCGTTCTGGGGAATGGCCGCAACGTCGACGTCATGGGTGACATCTGCGAGGGGAGCCAGTACTTCCCATCGGACCTGATCCCATTGTCGGAACATGAGCGTCTCGTGGATATCGGTGCTTACAACGGCGACACGGTCCGCGATTTCGTGGCTCGAACAAAGGCTCGGTTCGACCGGATCTATGCGTTCGAACTTGATGCCATCAACTACCAATCACTGGAGGAAAACGTCCAGCGCATGGCGGAGCGGGAGCGCGTGACGACCTTCAACCTGGGCATCTGGGACAGCGAGTGCGACATTTCCTACAGTATCGGAAAGTCCCAGAGCACCGTCGGCGCCGGTGAAGGAAAGGGGCATGTGGTGCCTTTGGACGCCGTGTTGGGGAACCAAAAAATTTCCATGATCAAGATGGACATCGAGGGTGCGGAACCACGCGCATTGCGTGGCGCGAGGACGATTATCCAGACACAGAAACCTCGGCTGGCCATCTGCATCTACCACGACTTTCGGCACCTTTGGGAGATCCCGCTCTATATCAAATCCCTGGTGCCGGAATATAGGATCTATCTGCGACATCACACCAACCTTGAATATGAGACCGTCTGCTATGCCATTGCCTAATTGAGCCCTGGGACATCATGGTCATGATCAAGTACACGGAGCTGAAGTCCACCAATCGGCAGAACCTCAGAGAGGTTCTGCCTTTGCGCAAGCCGTTTACGGTGATCGTGGAGCCATCGAGTCACTGCAACTTTCGGTGCATCCAGTGCTTCCAGAGCATCAAGAGGGATTCCTACTTCACCCAGAATCGAATGAACATGCCCATGGACCGCTTTCTCAGGGTCCTAGACCAGTTGAAGGCTTGGCCAGGATCCCGAGTGAAGGTTCTCAAGCTGAGCCTCTACGGAGAGCCCCTGGTCAGTCCCGACTTTCCAGACATGCTCCGCCTGGCGCGCGAAGCCGATGTGGCTGAGCGGATCGAGACCACGACCAATGCCTCACTCCTGTCTCCGGCCATCGCGGAAGCACTGGTGGAACAGCAGCTCGACTACATCCGCGTCTCCATCTACGCGACCGACCAGGCGCGGCTGGGTGCGGTCACTGGCTCATCGTTGGAATTTAAGACCATCCACGAGAATCTCCGCCTCTTGCAGGAGGCCAAACGGCGCCATGGCTCCGCGAAGCCATTCGTGAGCTGTAAAATGCTGGATTCCTACGGAGAGGACAACGAGCGCTTCTTTCGCTTGTACGCGGATGTAGCTGACGAGATGTACCTCGACAAGCCCCACAGCTGGATCCAAGTGGATGGCACCGATTTCATCCAGGATTACTATCAGGATGGCACCGCTGTGGCCCGTTCCGACCTGGAAGAGCACAGCACACATCGGGTGGCCTGCCCCATGGCCTTCACCACCATGGCCATCCGCAGCAACGGCGACGTTTCTCCATGCTGCGTGGACTTCATTGGGGGCACCAACCTGGGAAACATCGGGGAGGTCGACCTGCAGGAACTCTGGAACGGCGAAGCCTGGTTTGCCTTCCAGAAGATGCAGCTCGAGAACAGGAAACATGAGAATTCCTCCTGTTCGCGCTGCGACATCTATCTAAGCGACCACTACACACGAGACAATATCGACGGATTCCCCATACAGAGGCTGCGATGAAGCCCCAGGTACCGACGGCATGGGCCTCCCTCGGGGATCCAGGGGGGCCGCCGGTTGAGACTCCCCTTGGGTGCAGGAAATGACCGTCCAGGAATGCCGAGCCTGTGGCGAGGCCTTCTTCCCGGAGCCTCTGCTGGCGTACTCCAACATGCCAAAGGCTGCGCAACATTTTCCGGATTCAGGTGCCCTGGCGACCGACTCCGGAGTGGATTTGACCCTGCATCAATGTTCAGGCTGTGGCTTGGTGCAACTCGGTAACGGGCCTGTCCCCTACTACCGGGAAGTGATCAGGGCCGCGGCCGTCTCGGCGGTGATCCGGGAAGCCAAGACGAGGCAATTTTCGGAGTTCATTCAGGCCCATTCCCTTGATGGGAAAAGACTGCTGGAAATCGGCTGCGGGCGCGGCGAATTCCTCTCCCTGCTGGGCCCGGGCGACATGCAGGCCTTCGGAATCGAGTATTCGGAATCGGCCGTGGCGGAATGTCGAAGCAGAAACCTCCGTGTGTCCAGAGGCTACCCCGGCCAAGACCTCGGGATCCTGCCGGAGGGTCCCTTCGACGCCTTCCTCCTGCTGATGTTCTTGGAACACATGCCCGAACCCAACACCGCGCTCAGGTCCATCAGGGAGAACCTCCGGGAGGGGGCTGTCGGCTTGGTGGAGGTACCAAATTTCGACCTGGTCCTGGACAAGGGGCTCTTCTCAGAATTCACCATCGACCATCTCTTGTATTTCACCCGCGATACGTTGCAGTCCACCCTGCACCTGAATGGGTTCGATGTCCTGAGCTGCAGAGCACTTCGCGAGGATTATGTCCTTTCCGCCGTGGTGAAGAAGCGGTCCCGTCTAGATCTTTCCAGTTTTCATGGCGACCAGGAGAGAATCCGGGGCGACCTCGGCGCTTTCCTGGACCGGTTCACCGGGAAGCGGGTCGCCATCTGGGGCGCTGGGCACCAGGCGCTGGCGATCATCTCGATGACTGGTATCGCGGAGAAGATCTGCTATGTCATTGATTCCGCGCCGTTCAAGCAGGGGAAATACACACCAGCCAGCCACCTGCCCATCGTCTCACCGGAGACCCTGTTGGAGGCTCCGGTGGATGCCATAGTCATCATGGCCGCCAGCTATTCCGATGAGGTGGCAGGGATCCTGCGAAGGCGTTTCGGTCCTAACCTCCCGGCCGTCATCCTGCGGGACTTCGGACTGGAAGCGGTTCCCCCCGGCAAATTCGGCTCAGGAATTGCACCTGCCTAGTCAACATCCATCGGAGATGCCCCATGTCCTTGAACCCCATCGAGCAGGCCAAACGGGACAAGTTGAAGCGAGAGAAGCCCATGGTCTTCGAGAAGATCATGAAGATCCCCGAACGACACAGCCAAGGCCTCGCCACGCCCATCATCGATATCGCCTACAACTACGGGTGCGACCTCAGCTGCGACCATTGCACAGCTTGGAGGGGGCGGTGGATGCGCCCCGGCGGCGCCCGCAAGCTTACCCCTCAGGACCTGCGCCGGATCAGCGATGAAGCCCATGCCATGGGACTGGCGCAATTCTGCATCTCGGGTGGAGAACCGACGATCTTCAAAGACTTGGATGAGGTCATCCTTGCCCTGCAGCCCGACAGGTTCCACTTGGCCATGAGCACCCATGGACACTATCTGACCAAGGAGAAGTCCCGCCACTTGAAGGCGCTGGGGCTGGACAAGGTCAAGATCAGCCTCGACGATTTCGACCCAAAGCTTCACGACGCGAATCGCCATCACGAAGGCGCGTATCAGAAGGCCATCGCGGCCATGTTCAATGCCCAGGAGGCCGGCATGAGCGTGGTCATCCAAACCGTGGTGACCCATGAAAACGCCCAGGCCCCGCAGATCCGGGAGATGGCGAGATTCGCCACAGAGAACGATTTCACCGTCGACATCCTCGTGGCCCGCCCCACCGGCGCCTGGGAGGGTCGATATGACACGCTGATCACGCCGGAGGACGAGACCTTCCTGTTTCAGGCCCACCAGGAGTACCCGGTTCTGCATCGGGATGTCTGGCCGGCCTATGGATTGGATAAGGGCTGCGGGGCCGTGCATTCCACACTCCACATCACCCAGTACGGCGACATCATGCCGTGCGTCTATATCCACATCGGCATCGGCAACGTCTTCACGGGAACCCTTGATGAGGCCATCAAGCTTGGTCAGCGCATCAAGTGGTTCAAGAACTACAGCAGGCTGTGCCTTTCGGGAGAGGATCGCTTCTTCATCGAAAACTACATGGCCAAGGCCTACGGTAAACAACTCCCCATCCACTGGTCCGAGGCATTCAGCGAGGATGACTTCGTGGCGGAGACGGAGTCCCACAACTAGTCATTGAGTCCGGCCCCGCCGCGTGTTCCAGCGGGCGGTGCGCAGGATTGCTTCATCCAGGCCCACCCGTGCCGAAAGGCCCAGTTCGAGCCGGGCCCTCTCGGTGGAGGGTACGTAGCGGGGTGCGGGGCCTGGCCCCGGTTCCAGGGCGATACGGACTTCGGCATCCGGCGCCAGGAGGTTCCGGGTACGTTCGGCGAGATCCGCAATGCGGATGGGTTCGTCGGAGCCCACGTTATAGGGCCTTCCATGCCCTCCCTGGAGAAGGATGGTCCAGAGCCACTCAGCGAGGTCCTCGCCGTGAAGGTAAGACCGCCAGGGGCGTCCATCCCCCTTTACTTCGATGGGTTGTCCGGCCAGGGCATTGGCGATGAAATTTCCGGCGGCCCTGGAGTCCCGGAGCGTCAGCCAGGGGCCCAGAAAGGAGTAGCAACGCGCGATCAGGAAATCGAAGCCATGGCGGTCTCCGGCAAGCAAGCCAAGCAACTCCGAAGCCCGCTTCAGCTCTCCGTAGGCACCGTCAGCCCCGAAGGTGGGCGCCCCGCCATAGTCCTCGTCCAGGCACTCAAGGTCCGGTGGCTGAGGTCCATAGACCGCCCCGGAGCTGGTGAAGAGGACTCGTCCGACACCGCAGCGGTGGGCCAGTTCCAGCAGATTGCTCATGGCCCGGAGGTTGCGCTCCATGAGGTCCAGGGGATCGCCATGTTCAAGGGCCGAGTGGATCATGTGGTCGCAGGGAAATTCCGCAGGGCAGGCCCGTCCCAGGTCTCCCTCCACCAGCCGAAGGGCCGGATGCCGCGCCAGATGCGGCGCCCTTTGAAGGAATGCCACGGGATTCCGGGTCAGGACGGAGATTCGTCCATTGAGCCGGAAGTGCTCCCAAGCCCGTGTGTAGGCCTCGATGAGGTTGCAGCCGATGAACCCTGTGCCGCCCGTCAGAAGGATCTGCCGGCCCGCAAGATCTTGCCAGGGGACTGGGGATGAATGCTCTGGTGGCCTTGGCCGGGGATCCATGTCATCTCTCAAGCATCAGCCAGGTGAAGACGGGTCCTGCTGTTCTTGGACAGCGGGGGGAGGCAGGAGACGGAAGGGATAGGAGGGCCGATTGGCATCCTCGATTCGGTTGGACACCAATTGGAGGGCCTGCCGGATACGGCTGACGTCTTCACGCAGCCCGTGCAGCCAATTCTCGAAGAGCTTCCGCTCCACGCTGTGGCCGAGCAGGAGCGCGAGCAGGTTGAGCAGTTCCAGCCGGGAAGCCAGGTACTCTTCAGTTGTCTCCCGCCGAGAGGCCCGATCCATCAACTCGGCGGCGAAGCGATCCCAGAAGCTGTAGGTCAGGTAGCGGAAGAAATTGAGCGTGAGGGGTGCCGTGAGAACGCCACGCTCCCGGAGGCTGAGCAGCCCCGGAATGATCCGCCAATAGCCATTGCTGACGTCCGCAAGGGCCCATCGTCCCACACTTTCAGCAGTCTGCACTGCATCCTGAGGCTCGATCAAGCCGGTCGCGAGGATCAGCATGGTTCGGCCATAGCCTGCCTCGAGCAGCAGCTCGGAGTGGTAGTACGAGGAGGGTGGCTGGATCTCAGAGTGTGGTGAAGCCCACATGCGATCTACGGTATCCCTGGAGATCACCAGGCTTGAAATCCAGCCCAGGAGATCGTGCCAGCCATAGATGTTGCAAAGTTCTTCCGTGGTGCCGGCGATGATGCGTTGGTCTCCGGGCGTGGATCGCCGGGTGGCGCAGCAGTGCACGATGGCCGGGGGATCGTCAGCGCTGGCTTCGATCGCCTCGGCGAGGATTTCATAGGCGTTGAGGTCGGAGATGTAATCGTCATCCCCCTGCAGCCAAAGGTAGTCGTATTCAACGTTCATGCCGAGGAAGGCCCGCTGGAGAATGGGTGTGCCGCGGGGGGCGTGTTCCTTCCAGCGGCGATAGTGGATCCAAGGGGCCCCCTCCAGCCACCGGGCAACCACTTCGGCCGTATGATCCGAGGAACAGTTGTCCGAAATAAACAGCTCGACGTCACATTTCTGGGTCATGGAGCGCGCTGCGGCAATGGCGCAAATCGCCGTATCCAGATGTTCTGCTCGATTCCAGGTGGGAATGGCGACCAGCAGTTTCATGGGTCTACACCTTGTTCAGAGCTTGTTTGGATGATGGCATGGTGTCATGCCGGCGCTCATTCAACGATATGAACTTCAGGCATGATGCGGACCAGGCCTTGATTGCAACCGATTGCGAAGGCCCCGGAAAGCCGACACCCCTGGTCTAAGGGTGGGGGGTCATGGGGTTCATTGGGTGGGCCGCGCTGTCGTGGCAAGAACAAGCAGGAAAACGACTTCCGAGATCAGAAAAATAAAAATTAAAGGTTCTTGATCCTGGACCCGAAACAGGAAAGGTCGGGGGTTTCCCCCACACAACCTGGCAGCACGGATGCTGCCAAAAACATCACGGAGGATGTTATGCCTACCATTCTGAGCAACGTGCAAGCGTTGGCCGCCAGTCGTCAGCTCGGCGTCAGCAAGATCGGCCTGAACCAGGCCATCACGCGGCTCACCACCGGCCGGCGCATCAACACCGCCGCCGACGACTCGGCCGCGCTCGGCGCCGGCAACACCGCCCAGGCTGCCCAGCGCAGCGCCGACGCCAAGGTCGCTGGCGACAACGCGAAATACTTCGCGGCTGTGGCCTTGGACGGCGCGGAGCAGCAGAACACGCAGCTGGCCTATCGCATGGCCGAGATGGAAGGCGCCGGCAACCAGGCCGACGCGGAATACACGGCCTACGCCGCCAACACCAGCCTGGGGGCGAACTCCGCCGCCGCCCTCACGGCCATCAAGGCCCGTCAGGTCTCCAACGCTGCGACGATGTCCGCCGCGCTGAGCAGCGCCCAGATCGATGGCATCACCGCCGAAACGCAGCAGGGCATCGCCGATGCCTGGCTGGGTGCGGACATGGGCGCCGAGATGTCGCATCTCACCAAGTACCAGATCCTGATGCAGGCGGGCACCAGTGCCCTGAACAACGCAAACCAGTCGGCGCAGTCGGTCCTGGGCCTCTTCCGGTAGGTAGGCGTTCACTAACTTCTGGGGGGGGCAGAGCCATTCTGCCCCCCCCAGCCGTCTGAACCCGGAGAGGAGGTTTGTCATGGTCACCCAGATTGGTCCCGCGAGTAGCTCGCAGATCCTTTTGGCCGGCGCTTTGCCATTACCTGTCGTCAACTCACGACCCGCCTCCACGC
>JBBRZL010000082.1:0-15560 GCA_038236735.1 Holophagales bacterium
GCGCATGAAGCCGGACCTCTTGCTGGTGGACAGCATCCAGACCCTCTTCGATCCAGATTTCGAGAGCAGCGCGGGCTCCGTGAGCCAGGTGCGCGGCTGCGCCGCCATGCTCACCCGCTGGGCCAAGACCACGGGCACGCCCCTGGTGCTGGTGGGCCACGTCACCAAGGACGGTAGCCTCGCGGGCCCCAAGGTGCTGGAGCACCTGGTGGACACGGTGCTGGCCTTCGAGGGGGACCGGCACCACCATCACCGTCTGCTCCGGGCCCTGAAGAACCGTTTCGGCGCGGCCTTCGAGCTGGGTGTCTTCGCCATGACCGAAAAGGGCCTGGTGGCCGCCGAGGGCAATCCCTTCTTCCTGGATGCCGAGCCCAGACCGGGCTGCGCCGCCACCGTGGTGCTCAGCGGCACCCGGCCCATGGTGGTGGAAATCCAGGCCCTGGTGGCCTCCGCTGGCCTGGGCATCCCCCGCCGCACGGCCCTGGGCATCGACGGGCCCCGGCTGGCCATGCTCTGCGCCGTGGCCGAGCGCCGCGGTGGGGTGCAGCTCCACGATCGCGACGTCTACCTGAACGTGGCCGGAGGCCTGGAGATCGAGGATCCCGCCGCGGACCTGGCCGTCATCGCCGCCCTCTGCAGCAGCGCCAGTGGCCGCCTGCTGGCGGAGAAGTGCCTCTTCATGGGCGAGGTGGGTTTGACCGGGGAGGTCCGCCCCGTGGCCCAGCTCCCCCTGCGTCTGCAGGAAGGCGCCCGCCTGGGTTTCAGCTGCGCCGTCGTGCCTCGCCTGGGTCTCGAAGGCAAGAGCCCCCTGGACCTCTTTCCCGAGACCAGCGTGGAGCGCCTGCGGAGCAAGGCCTGGCTGAAGGGCGCCGTGGAGGAGTAGGCAAACTCCCGCTGCTCTTGGCCCGGTTTCCCCTATGCTCGACGGATGACCTGGAAGCCCAGCCCCCGGGAAGGGATTGACCTGTTCTCCCTGCCCCTCGATCCCCTGCAGGGGTACCTGCTGTCCCGGCTGGATGGCACCCTCGACCTGCCCACACTCGCGGCCCTCATGAGCATGGACCTGGACCAGGTGACCGCCATGCTCGAAGACCTGGTGGAATTCGGCGCGGTGATTCCGGAGACGCCCAGCCAACCCCTGGAGTCACCCACCAATCTGCCACCCAGCGCGCCGGAGGATGAGGCTGAGAAATCCCCCCTTACCGCCGCCCGCAACACGACCCACCGCCAGCTCTTCGAGCAGCACCTGCACCATCGACCGGTGGATCAACGGGTGGCCCAGGCCCAGGTGGCGGTGGAACCCGATTTGAGCGCCTGGTGTTTCGATCCAACCTCGGAAGTCATCCTCGCCCTGCTGGAAAACCCCCGACTCGGCGGCGTCCAGGCCCGCCTCATCGCCGCCCACCACCGCACCACCGCGGGCCTGGAGGCTCTGGGCGCGCGTCCGGCCTTTGCCAACGACGGCGGCGTGCGGCGGGCCCTGCTGCAGAACCCCTTGCTGCCCCCGGGCCTCTACCGACGCCTCTGGGCCGGGAAGCGGCTCCTGGAGCAGTTCCTGGTGGCCAACTCCCGGGAGGCCACCGAACAGATCCGCAGCATGGCCCGGGAGGTGTTGCGGGCCAGCTTCGCCCAGCGCGGGGCCGAGGAGCGGGTGGAACTGATTCTCACCACCGAGGGCCGCTGCCTCTCGAACCTGGCGGGCCTCACCCTCGACGGCCACACCACGGCCCTGCTCTGTCGCCGCACTTACGTGTCCACCCTGCTCATCCAGAACATCGGTCGCTGGAGCGCGGCCCCGCCGCAGCTCATCGCCCACCTCCGCCGTCAAGACGTGGTGCGCCGCAATCAAGCCTTGCGCCAGCTCCTGGAGCGGCATCCGAACGCGTCCTGAGGGCCGGTCGCCGCAGATGTACGGGAGCCGGTGAACAAGGCGTCAGGTTCAAAAAAATGAAAAGCAACCGGTGATGAACGGTGATGCTGCGCAACCACCGTTCGTCGGTCTGCGGATTCGCTTTCAAAGCGACTGTGGAAGGTCATGCAAAAGAAAGGAAGCCACATATCAACACGGATGGACGCGGATGAAAGACGGCATCGCCCTATCACTGTCCATCACTGTTCATCACCGGTTCATGGCTGTTGAAGCCACCGATGAACACCGATGAACACCGACAAAATGCATCCGCAGGCCCTTTGAGCCCCAGACCCAAGACGGCCCTTTCCACCCTGGCCCCCATTTGGAATTGCCGGCTTCCCCATCCCGTGCGAGCATCGCCATGAAACTGATGCCCTCAGTCTTAACCTTCCCCATCACCCGTGACCAGGCACCACTCCAATCAAAGTGTCAGGTTCGTCTAATTCAAACTTAGGCCTCAACCCCTTCACAGTCACAACCCCTGGCTCACTTCAGGAGTCGATCATGCGGAACATTCGTTACTTTCTTGCCCTAGCTTTCCTTTTTGGACTTTCATCAAGTGCGAATGTCCTGTCCGCCTCAGAAGTTGCTGGGCTGTCGGTTTCGGTTTCAATCTCTCCGGCCCCAAATCGGCCCGAGGATTGTCTTTGTAAGGCTGAGATCACGGATCTAGCTGATGGCAAACTGATCGCCGCTCCCAATGTGATCGTTAAGAAGGGTGAGGCCGGGAAGGTGAGCATCGGTGATCACGCTACCTACGCTCTTGTCTTCGACCTCTCCGTTGATAAGACAGGAACATCAGCTACCTACTCAGTCACCTACAGCAAAAAAGAAACTGTGGTCGCTGTACAAAAGGGCGCCATCTCCATCCACTGATCGGCCTAACCCCCGCTCAACTCAGCCCCCGCCTGCATTGTTTTCTGTTCCTTCTTGGCTTCTCGCTTCCCCAGCTTCGCTCATCGCCCCGGTACAGACGAGTTCACCTAGCACCTTTTGCGACCCATCGCATTTCATCAGCTTTTATCGGTGTTCATCGGTGTTCATCGGTGGCTGATTTTTCTTTTTTCGCGGTGGTTTCCCCACTGACAGGCCCAAGGCAGCAACCCCCGCAGCCCCACGTTGAGTACCACCCCTCTGGCCTTCAGTCCTTGCAGGCGCAGTCTTGCTTCATCGGTGGCGTTCAGGCGTAGATGCGCTGCAGGCCCGGATCCTGGGTCAGTTCTTCGATGAGGTCGCGGACGCTCACCAGTTCGCGGAGTTTGGCGCCGTTGCTGCCGGTGAAGAAGAGGCCGCTTTCCTCGTTGCCCTGCATGGCGTCAGCCAGTCGGTCGGCGATGCAGTAGCCCACCGCCATGGCGCCCTTGCCGTGGCCGCAGGGCGAGAGGCAGTTGCTCACGCAGCGGATCTGAGGGGCCGTGCCCGCCTCGATGTTCCGCTGCAGACTCGTGCGCACGCCCCGGGCGGGCAGACCCACGGGGGACTTCATGAGCCCGATGTCCTCGGCCTTGGCCCGGAGGATGACCTCTTTGAAGATGGGTGAGGCATCGCACTCGAAGGTGCCGATGAAGCGGGTGCCCATCTGCACGCCATCGGCGCCCAGGGCCAGGAAGCGCTGGATGTCCGCGTGGTCCCAGACGCCGCCTGCGACCAGGATGGGGAATTCGCCCCACTTGTCCCGCTCGGCGATCACCTCGGGCAGGATGTTCTCCAGCGTGTGGGCTGGATCCAGGCAGCCGTCGTGGCTGAAGCCCTGGTGGCCGCCGCTCTCGGGGCCTTCCAGCACGACCGCATCCGGCAGGCGGTTGTACTTCCGCTGCCATTGCTTGCAGATCACCTGCAGTGCCCGGCCGGAGGACACGATGGGCACCAGGGCCACATCCGCATCACCCACGTAGCCCGGCAAGGCCAGAGGCAGGCCCGCGCCCGACACGATCATCTGCGCGCCGCCGGCGAGGGAGGCCTTCACGGCGGATTCGTAACCCTCGATGGCGCAGAGGATGTTCACGCCCACGGCACCTCGGCCTTCGGCACGTTCCCGCGCGGCGCGGACGATCCATTCCAGGGCCTTGGGCGGATTCAGGGAGTCGCTGCCGTCGGGGCGGCCCAGACGCATCTTGGGATGGGCCGAGCCGTGGTACCCCGTGCCGATGGCGGACACCAGGCCCACGCAGCCGGCCCGGGCCACGGCGCCGGCGAGGCCTTCCCAGGAGACGCCCACGCCCATGCCGCCCTGCTGGATGGGATAGGCCAGGTCCAGGTTGCGGATGCGCAGTCGCGGCAGGGTGCAAGCACCGCGGCGCACGAAGGACTGGGCCATGGCGTCCAGGCCGGACATCAGCCGCGCGCGGAAAGCCGCCAGGGGCGAGGCGTCGAGCAACGAAGGGGTGCGAGGCTGCAAGCCAATGGCGCCATCGGCCATGGCCTGCCGGGCCTCGGCTTCGGTGTCGGCCATGGCCATCACGGGCAGGCCCAGGCTGCGCAGGGAGGCCACATCACAGGCGTGGGCCAGCAGGGCAGAAGCGCCCCCGGCCTTGGCCCGGGCACCTTCTTCGGGATTCTGCACCGCCACCAGGCGGGGCATGTTGGCGTGGCGCAGCGCAGCGAGCGAGGGTGGCAGTTCCGCAGTGTGCAAAAGGAAGGCCACGCCGGCCTCCCGGGCCGCGGCCATGACGGCATCGGCGCTGTCCCGCAGGCCCCGCAGATCCAGGCCGATCTTCGCGCCCCCGCGCATGGAGGTCTTGAGCTCTTCGAGTCGCGCCCGCAACTTGGCCGCGTCGGGAAAGGCATCGGTGCGGGGCAGTGCCCAGCCACCGGCCCGGAGAAAGGCGGCCTGGAAGTCCAAGGAACCCGGCGCCTGCCAGCCCTGGAGGGTCGGTGCAGTCACGGTGTCGAAGAAGGACTCGGCCATGCGGGGCTCCGGGACGTGGAGAATTGCTCCACACAAGAACCCATTGTGAGGCCATTCACCCGTGACGAGGCTCAAGCATTTGACCCTGGGTCAAGGTGCCTGCGCCCCGTCACGTGAATTCCCTAGCCCTTCTTAGCGGGCGCAGGCGCTTCGACGGGATCCAGGAAGGGCATCATTTTGCGGAGTTTCCGCCCCACCACCTCGATGGGATGGTCGTGATCCGCAGCCCGCTGCGCCTCAAACCACGTGCGGCCCGTCTTGTTCTCCTCGATCCAGGCGGCGGCGTAACGGCCGTCCTGGATCTCCTTGAGGATCTCTTTCATCTCGGCCTTGGTCTGGGCGGTGACCAAGCGGGGCCCGCCGGTGTAGTCGCCGTACTCGGCGGTGTCGCTGATGCTGTAGCGCATGAAGCCGAGGCCGCCCCGGTACATGAGGTCCACGATGAGCTTCAGCTCGTGGAGGCACTCGAAGTAGGCGATCTCCGGCTGGTAGCCGGCTTCCACCAGGGTCTCGAAGCCCGCCTTCACGAGGGCGCTGGCGCCGCCGCAGAGCACGGCCTTCTCGCCGAAGAGGTCCGTCTCCGTCTCCTCGGTGAAGGTGGTCTCCAGCACGCCAGCGCGGGTGAGCCCGAGCGCAGCAGCGTAGGACAGGGCCAGGGCCTGGGCCTGCCCGCTGGCGTCCTGGTGGATGGCCACCAGGGCTGGCGTACCGCCGCCCTCCACGAAGACCTCGCGCACTCGGTGGCCCGGGCTCTTGGGGGCGATGAGGCTCACGTCCACGCCCGCGGGCGGGACGATGAGGCCGAAGCGGATGTTGAAGCCGTGGGCGAACATCAGGGTCTTGCCCGGCGTGAGGTACGGCGCGATGTCGTGCTTGTACAGCTCGCCCTGCCCCGTGTCAGGGGTGAGGATCATGATCACGTCCGCCCAGGCCGCGGCTTCGGCGGGCGTGGAGACCGTCAACCCCTGGGCCTCGGCCTTGGCCTTGGAGGCCGAGCCGGCGGGGAGGCCCACCCGGACGTTGACGCCGCTGTCGCGGAGGTTGAGGGCATGGGCGTGGCCCTGGGAGCCGTAGCCGATGATGGCGACCTTGCGGGCGCGGATGAGGTCGAGATCGGCTTCGTAGTGGATGACGGCCATGGTGGCTCCTTAGGTGGAAGGGTCAGTGAAAGGCGGTTGGGATCAGACGGACATGGCTTCCGGCCCCGTGCCGGTACGCAGGGATTGCGTGCTTCGCGAGGGCGTAACCTTACGGCTGCCGCGCAGCATGGCCACGGCGCCGGTGCGGCCCAGCTCGAGGATGCCGTAGGGCCGCATGGAATCCACCAGGGCGTCGATCTTGGCGAGACTGCCGGTGCATTCGATGACGAGGCTATCATCGGCGATGTCCACCACGGCCGCCCGGAAGACCTGGGCCAGCTGCAACACCTCCGAACGCACCTCCGGCGCCGTGGCCACCCGCAGCAGCACCAGGTCGCGCACCACCATGGGCCGCTCGCCCAGCTGCTGGACCTCCAGGACGTTCACCAGCTTGCGCAGGTGCTCCACCGCCTGGCGCACCATGGGGGCTTCCGAATCCACCACGATGGTCATGCGCGACAGGCCGGCCCGCTCCGTGGGGCCCACGGTGAGGGAGTGGATGTTGAAGCCGCGGCGCCGGATCAGCGAGGCCACGCGGGTGAGGACGCCGGGTTCGTCATCGGTGTAGACCACCAGGACATGGGGCATGGAATGACCTTTCGGAGGGATTTTCAGACGGGATCGGAACCGGTTTCCGCGAGGACGCTGGGACGGCGGATCATCTCGTGGAGGGCAGCACCGGCAGGCACCATGGGGTAGACACTGTCCTCCTGCTCAACCTTGAATTCGATGAGGGCCGTACCCTCGGCCGCACGGGCCCGGGCCACGGCGGCCGCCAGGTCACTGCGGGTCTCCACTCGCTGGCCCGGGATGCCGAAGGCATCGGCCAGCTTCACAAAATCCGGCGAGAGGATGGGCGTCGCGGCGTAGCGGCCCTCGTAGAACATGGCCTGCCACTGGCGGACCATGCCGAGGAAGCCATTGTTGATGACCGCGATGTTCACCTTCACGTTTTCCTGCACGGCGGTCATCAGCTCGGCGAAGGTCATCTGGAAGCCGCCGTCGCCGGCCACCACCCAGACCTCGGCCTCGGGCCGGGCGATCTTCGCGCCGATGGCCGCGGGCAGGGCGAAACCCATGGTGCCGGCCCCGCCGCTGGTGATGAGGCTGCGCTCGCCATCGTGGTGGTAGTACTGGGCCTCCCACATCTGGTGCTGGCCCACGTCCGTCACCACTACCGCCTCGCCCCTGGTGAGGCGCCAGAGGTCGTGCATGACGTGGGCGGCGTAAAGGTGACCGTCGTCGGGCAGGTTCTTGATGTCGCGCACGGCGGAATCGCCGCGCCACTCGCGGATGGTGTCCAGCCAGGGGGAGCGGTCCGCCACCTCGATCTGCGGCAGCAGGGCCCGCAGCACGTCGCCCAGGTCCGCCTGGATGGCCACGTCCACGGGCACGTTCTTGTTGAGCTCGCTGGCGTCGATGTCGATGTGGATCTTCTTGGCGTTGGGGGCGTACTCCTTGAGCTTGCCGGTGACGCGGTCGTCGAAGCGCATGCCGAAGGCCAGCAGGAGATCCGCCTCCTGGATGGCGCGGTTCACCCAGGATTCGCCGTGCATGCCCATCATGCCGAGGCTGAGTGGATGCGTGGCGGGCACGGCACCCAGGCCCAGCAGGGTGAGGGCGAAAGGAATGTCGGCCTTCTCAGCCAGAGCCAGCACCTCGGCCCGGGCGCCCGAGAGCTGGATGCCATGGCCGGCGAGGATGACCGGCCGCTTGGCGGCGCGGATGAGGTCCAGGGCCTGGGCCAGCACCACCGGATCCAGGGGCGCGGGCAGGTGGCGCAGGTGCCGTTGCGGAACGGCCGCTTCCCAGTCCAGGGTGGCGCGGCCCTGCTGGGCATCCTTGGTGATGTCCACCAGCACGGGGCCGGGCCGGCCGCTGCGAGCCACGGCGAAGGCCTCGCGGATGGCCGGGACGATGTCTTCGGCCCGGGTGACCAGGTAGTTGTGCTTGGTGACGGGAATGGTGATGCCCGTGATATCCACTTCCTGGAAGGCGTCCGTGCCCAGCAGGGCCGAGCCCACCTGGCCCGTAATGGCCACCAGGGGCGTGGAGTCCAGCATGGCCGTGGCCAGGCCTGTGACGAGGTTGGTGGCACCGGGACCGGAGGTGGCCACCACCACGCCCACGCGGCCGCTGGCCCGGGCGTAGCCGTCCGCCATGTGGACGGCGCTCTGCTCGTGGCGCACCAGCACGTGCCGAACCGAATATTCGGTCATGGCGTCATAGGTGGGCAGGATGGCGCCGCCCGGGTAGCCGAACACTGTGTCCACGCCTTCGCGGATCAGGCTTTCCCAGATGAGCTGCGCGCCGGTATAGGTCCCTGCTTGCGACATGCTGTCCTCCTTCACCGGGCGACCGTGATGGCGCCTTCGGCGGCGCTGGTCACGGTGGCGGCGTACTTGGCGAACACACCCGTCCGGTAGCGCGGCGCCGGGGCCTGCCACTGAGCGCGGCGCCGGGTCAGTTCCTCCTCCGCAACCTTGAGATCCAGGCGGCGGCTGGGGATGTCGAAGACCACCGTGTCGCCCTCGCGCACCAGGGCGATGGGGCCGCCCACGGCGGCTTCGGGGGCCACATGGCCCGCCATGAGGCCGCGGGTGGCGCCGGAGAAGCGGCCGTCCGTGAGCAGGGCCACGGACTCGCCCAGGCCCGCGCCCACCAGGGCCGCCGTGACGCCCAGCATCTCGCGCATGCCCGGGCCGCCGCGGGGTCCCTCGTAGCGGATCACCAGCACGTCACCCTGTTCGATGCAGCCCGCCTGCACCGCCGCGAAGGCCTCGTCCTCAGTCTCGAAGACCCGCGCCGGTCCCGTGTGGTGCAGCCGCTCGTGGCCCGCCACCTTGATGACGCAGCCTTCCGGCGCCAGGCTGCCTTTTAGGATCACGAGGCCGCCGCTGGTCTTGAGGGGATTCGCCATGGGCCGCACCACCTGCTGGCCCGGTGTCTCCGTGGCGACGGCCAGTTCCGCCGCGAGGGTGCGGCCCGTGACCGTCATGGCGCTGCCATGGAGCTTGCCACCCTCCAGCAGCCGCGCGGCCACCAGCCGGATGCCGCCGGCCTCGTGAAGGTCCGTGGCCACGAAGCGTCCGCCGGGCTTGAGGTCCGCCAGCAGCGGCGTGCGGGCGCTGATCTGATCGAAGTCGTCGAGGGTGAGGGGAACATTCGCTTCGCGGGCCAGGGCCAGGTAGTGCAGTACCGCGTTGGTGGAGCCGCCCGTGGCGGCCACGGCCGCGATGGCGTTCTCGAAGGCCTCGCGGGTGAGGATGGCGCTGGGGCGCAGGTCGCTGCGCAGCATGGCCATGACGAGGCGGCCACAGGTCTCGGCGGCATCGCCCTTGAGGGGATCCTCGGCGGGAATGCCGTTGAGACCCATGGGGCTGAGGCCGATGAGTTCCAGGCTGGCGGCCATGGTGTTGGCGGTGAACTGGCCGCCGCAGGCACCGGCGCCGGGACAGGCCGCATCTTCCACCCGCAGGAGGCCGGCGTCGTCGAGCTTGCCCGAGCTGTGGGCGCCCACGGCCTCGAAGACATCCTGCACGGTGAGGTCCTTCCCGTCGCAGTGGCCGGGTGCCGTGGAGCCGCCGTAGAGGATGAGGCCGGGGATGTCGAGCCGCGCCAACGCCATGGCCACGCCGGGATTGGTCTTGTCGCACCCCGAGAGGCAGACCAGGCCATCGAAGGCGTTGCCCCGGGCCACCAGCTCGATGGAATCCGCGATGACCTCGCGGCTCACCAGGGAGGCCTTCATGCCTTCGGTGCCCATGGTGATGCCGTCGCTGATGGAGACCGTGCAGAACTCCATGGGCGTGCCGCCCGCAGCACGCACGCCCACCTTCACGCGCTCCGCCAACTCCCGCAGGTGGTAGTTGCAGGGGCCGATCTCGGTCCAGGTGTTCGCGATGCCGATGATGGGCTTGGCCAGATCCTCGTCCGTGAAGCCGATGGCCTTCAGCATGGCCCGCGCCGGGGCGCGGTGGGCCCCCTGGGTGATGACCCGGCTGTGGCGGTTCAGGGGTTGGTCGTTGGGCGTCATGGCGGTCCTCATGGTTCTGATAAGAAACGGCCCCGCGGGTGCTTGCGGGGCCGAGGTCGGTGTGGATCCGATCGAGCCCCTAGTCCGTCAGCCGCAGCAGGAAGCCGGGGCCCGCGGACCGGATAATCACCACCACTCCCGGCCAGGGGGACGGGATGGGCGGCACGGCGATGGGACAGAAGAGGGACATCGGTGGTTCCTGTGGGCAACTAGAGCTTGGTCGGATGGCCTTCGGGGGAGCCGCACCAGGCATAGGCGGAATCCACCAGCCGGGGGGCCTTGGCCCGGGGGGGCCGGATGGCCTCCCGGATGATCGCGCCCAGGGAGCGGGTGCCATGGGGATGCCGGGCGCCCTTCAGGTCGCCGGTGCCGTGGCCGCCCTTGAGCACCTTGTCCACGGCGGCCTCGATGGCCAGGGCCTCGGCACTGAGATGCAGGGCATGGCGCAGGAGCATGGCGGCCGAGAGGATGGTGCCGATGGGGTTGGCCTTGTCCTGGCCGGCGATATCCGGCGCGGAGCCGTGGATGGGCTCGAAGAGGCCCACGGAACCACCCAGGCTGGCCGAAGGCAGCAACCCCAGGGAGCCCGCCAGCACGGCGGCCTCGTCGCTGAGGATGTCCCCGAAGAGGTTCTCCGTGAGCACCACGTCGAAGTCCCTCGGCCGAGTGATCAGGGCCATGGCGAAGCTGTCCACGTAGTGGTGCTGCACTTTGACCGTCGGATAGTCCGGGGCCAGGTCGTCCACCACCTTGCGCCAGAGACGGGAGGTCTCCAGCACGTTGGCCTTGTCCACGGAAGCGAGGTTCTTGCGGCGGCTGCCAGCCAGGACAAAGGCCACCCGGGCGACGCGCTCGATCTCTTCCCGGGTGTAGGGCAGCGTGTTCACGGCGGCTGCGTCCGAATAGGAGCGTGGCTCGCCGAAGTAGAGTCCGCCGGAGAGTTCCCGCACGAACATCAAGTCCGTCCCGCGAACGATTTCAGGCTTCAGGGGCGAGGCATCCTCCAGAGCCGGATGGACGGTCACCGGGCGCAGATTGGCGTAGAGGCCCAGGCCCTTGCGCAGGCGCAGCAGGCCCGACTCCGGGCGCTGGTCCCGGGGGTGGCGATCCCAGGCGGGCCCGCCCACGGCGCCCAGCAGCACCGCGTCGCTGCTGCGGCAGGCCGCCAGCGTGGCCGCGGGCAGCGGATCGCCGGTGGCATCCACGGCCGCTCCGCCGATGAGGGCCTCCTGGAACTGGAAGGTGTGCCCGAAGCGTTCGGCCACCGCCCCCAGGCAGGCCACGGCCTCCGCGGTGACCTCGGGGCCCACGCCGTCGCCGGGCAGAACGGTGATGCGCGCGTCCATGGTCAGACCCCCCACAGGTACTGGTCTGGATCTGCCCCGGGTTCGGCAGCGTCCGGGAGTGTCGTCGAGGTCAGGACGGCACTGGTGGGCCCTTCCAGGACTTCAGGCTTGGGTTCGGGCATGGTATCCAACATTCAGGACCTCGCTTCCAAGGTGACAGGCCCGGAGTGCCGGCGCGCGTAGAGGACCTTGTTCGTGGCATTGAGGTAGGCCCGCACGCTGGCTTCCACCACGTCCGTGCTGGCGCCCTTGCCGTGGTGGGTCACACCGTCGAATTCAACCTGGACGAACACTTCGCCCACGGCATCGGCCCCGCCGGTGACCGCGTGGACCCGGTAGTCCAGCAGCCGCCCGCTGAGGCCCGTGAGCTTGTCCACGGCGGCGAAGACCGCGTTCACTGGGCCATCGCCGAGGGCGGTTTCCGTCGCCTCGCCGGCATCGGAAGCCAGTGTGACCAGGGCGGTGGCGAACATCGAGGTGCCCGCCGTGGCCTGGAGGGCCCGCAGCTTGAAGGTCTCGGGGATGTGCGTGAGGCCGTCGCGGACGATGGTGATCAGGTCCTCGTCGAAGATCTCCTTCTTCTGGTCGCTGAGCTTGGTGAACAGTTTGTAGGCCTTGTCCAACTCCGTGCGGCCCAGGGGGTAGCCCAATTCTTCGAACCGCTTGGCCAGGGCGTGGCGCCCTGAATGCTTGCCGAGCACCAGGTGCGTCTGGCGCACGCCGACGGATTCGGGCGTCATGATCTCGTAGGTGGAGCGGTGGCTCAGCATGCCGTGCTGGTGGATGCCGCTCTCGTGGGCGAAGGCGTTGCGGCCCACGATGGCCTTGTTGGGCTGGACCTCGATGCCGGTGATGTTGGCCAGGGTCTGGCTCGCGCGGAAGATGGCCTCCTGGTTCACGCCGGTGGTGAAGGGCATGACGTCCCGCCGCACGGACAGGGCCATGACCACTTCCTCCAGCGCCGCGTTCCCGGCCCTTTCGCCGATGCCGTTCACGGTGCATTCCACCTGCCGGGCGCCCGCCGCAATGGCGGCCAGCGAGTTGGCCACGGCTAGCCCCAGGTCGTTGTGGCAGTGGACGCTGATGGTGACGGCCTCGATGCCGGGCACATTGGCGCGGAGATGGCTGATGAGCTTCCCGTATTCCTCGGGCACCGTGTAGCCCACGGTGTCGGGCACGTTCAGCACGGTGGCGCCCGCCGCGATGGCCACGGTGAAGACTTCCACGAGGAAGTCCCAGTCGCTGCGGGTGGCATCTTCCGCGGAGAATTCCACCTCCGGGCAGAGTGACCTCGCCAGGCCCACGCCTTCGCGGATCATCACCAGGGCTTCAGCGCGGGTCTTCTTGAGCTTGTATTCCAGATGGATGTCGGAGGTGGCCAGGAAGGTGTGGATGCGCGGGTGGGCAGCTTCCCGGAGGGCCTCCCAGGCGCGCTCGATGTCGCGGGGGAGGGGACGGCACAGGGCGGCGATGGTGGCCTGGCGACACTCCCGGGCGATGGCCTGGACGGCCGCGAAGTCATCGTCGGAGGCCACCGGGAAGCCGGCCTCGATGACGTCCACCCCGAGCACCTCCAGCTGCCTGGCCATCTGCAGCTTCTCAGCCAGGTTCATGCTGCAGCCCGGAGACTGCTCGCCATCGCGAAGCGTGGTGTCGAAGATGGTGATCCGCTGGGTACCCATATTTGGGGATGCTCCTTGGACCGGCCTGGACCGGAGGGATCACTAGAAGATCGGGTCTTTCTTGTTATAAATATAATTCATTTTATTTATGATTCCATAAGTAATTCTTTTAACCTTACACTGCTCATCGGGAGCCCTCGTGGACCTTGGACAGCTGGAGACATTCCTGGTGGTGGCGCGGGAGAAGAGCTTCTCGCGGGCCGCGGACTGCCTGTTCCGCACCCAGCCGGCCATCAGCCTGGCCATCAAGCGCCTCGAGGAAGAACTGGGCGAGACCCTCTTCGACCGCACCACCAAGGGGGGCACTCTCACCGACGCTGGCACCACTCTTCTGCCCCAGGCTCAGCGCATGCTCGACCTGCGCAAGCAGATCACCGACACCTTCGGCGCCCTGAAGGGCCTCCAGCAGGGCCGCCTGAGCATCGGCGCCAACGAGAGCGTGTCGGAATTCCTGCTGCCCAAGGTGCTGCTCGCCTACCAGCAGGCCCACCCGGCCATCCGCATCCACGCCTACCGCCAGAGCTCCGAGCGCATCCCGGCCGAAGTACTGGAGCGGCGCCTGGACCTGGGTTTCGTCTCCTACGACCCCATGCACCCCGAGTTGGTGAGCGAAGTCATCCTCCGCGACCAGATGGTGCTGGTGGTCCCACCGGGCCACCGTCTGGCCAAGCGGCGGGAGATCGCCCTCGAGCTGCTGGGCACCGAGACTTTCGTGGCCCACAATGCCCTCACCCCCACCCGCAATGCCATCATCGACCTCTTCTCCCGCTGCGGCACGCCTCTGCGCATCACCATGGAACTGGGCTCCCTCGCCACCATCCAGGAATTCGTCACCCTCGGCGCCGGCCTGGCCATCCTGCCCCGGATGACCGTGGTGGAGGGCATCCGCCAGGGCCGCCTGGTGGAAGTGGCCGTGAAGGAGCTGCAGGTGGAGAAGCTCATCCGCATCGTCACCCGCCGCGAAGAGGCGATGTCGCATGCGGCCAAGGCCTTCCTGCAGCAGGTCCGCGCCACCGACTTCACCCGCCAGCCAGCCCCCGCCAGGAGGAAGCAGCCATGACTTCCCGCACCCTCTACGACAAGATCTGGGACGAGCACCTGGTCGCCACCCGCAGCGATGGCACCAGCCTGCTGTACATCGACCGGCACCTGGTCCATGAGGTCACCAGCCCCCAGGCCTTCGAAGGCCTGCGCGAGGCCGGCCGCCCCCTCCGGCGCCCCAACGCCATCCTCTCCGTGGCCGACCACAACGTGCCCACCCTCGATCGCGAAAAGGGCATCGCCGACGAGACCTGCCGCCTGCAGGTGGAGGCCCTCGAAGCCAACGTCAAGACCTACGGGGTGCCCTACCTGCCCCTGCTGGACGAGCGCCAGGGCATCGTCCACGTGGTGGGGCCCGAACAGGGCTTCACCCTGCCCGGCACCACCATCGTTTGCGGCGACAGCCACACCAGCACCCACGGCGCCTTCGGGGCCCTGGCCTTCGGCATCGGCACCAGCGAGGTGGAACACGTCATGGCCACCCAGACGCTGCCGCAGCGCAAGTCGAAGAACCTGCGCGTGCGCTTCCAGGGTACTCTGCCCAGGGGACTCGGCGCCAAAGATCTCGCCCTGGCCCTCATCGGCCACATCGGTACCGCAGGCGGGACGGGCCATGTCATGGAGTTCACCGGGGCCGCAGTGCGGGCCCTCTCCATGGAAGGCCGCATGACCCTCTGCAACATGAGCATCGAGGGCGGCGCCCGGTCGGGCCTAGTGGCCGCGGACGAGACCACCTTCGCCTACCTCCTGGGCCGGCCCCTGGCGCCCAAGGGCGACCTGTGGGAGGCCGCCCTCGCCCACTGGCGCACGCTGAGCTCCGACGAGGGCGCGACCTTCGACCGGGAGGTCGTACTCGACGTCAGTTCCCTGGCCCCCCAGGTCACCTGGGGCACCAGCCCCCAGTGGGTGACCGACATTGCGGGCCGCGTGCCCGATCCCGAGAAGGCAGCCACCGAGGACGATCGTCAGGCCATGCGCCGGGCCCTCGAGTACATGGATCTCAAGCCCGGCACGGCCATGGAGGCCATCGACCTGCAGGCAGTGTTCATCGGTTCCTGTACCAACGGCCGCATCGAGGATCTCCGCGAAGCTGCCGCCGTGGCCCGCGGCCGCAAGGTTGCTCCCAGCATCCGCGCCCTGGTGGTGCCCGGCTCAGGCCTGGCGAAGGCCCAGGCCGAGGCCGAAGGGTTGGATCGCATCTTCCTGGAGGCCGGCTTCGAGTGGCGGCAACCCGGGTGCAGCATGTGCCTCGGCATGAACGAGGACCGGCTCGAGGAAGGCGTCCGCTGCGCCAGCACCAGCAACCGCAACTTCGAAGGCCGCCAGGGCCGCGGCAGCCGAACTCACCTGGTGAGCCCCGGCATGGCCGCCGCCGCCGCGGTGACCGGCCACTTCACCGATGTGCGCCGTCTGATGGGGGCTTGAGATGGAACCCTTCACCACCCTCACCGGCATCGCGGCACCGCTCCTGCGCGCCAACGTCGACACCGATCTCA
>JBBRZL010000083.1:0-15332 GCA_038236735.1 Holophagales bacterium
GCTGAGGGCGGCGCCGGTGTCGCGCAGGCCCTCGATGCGGGCCTTGGTGATGAAGGCCGCGGGGCCCGCCAGGTCCGCCAGCACCGCGCCGTGGTAGGCGGCGAAGGGCTCGGTGAACTCGGGGAACTTGCCGTTCTTCCAGTCGAAGGTGCCGCCATCCACGATGACGCCTGCCACGGAGGTGCCGTGGCCGCCCAGGAACTTGGTGGCGCTGTGGACGACGATGTTGGCGCCCAGGGCCAGGGGGTTCAGCAGGTAGGGGCTGGGCAGGGTGTTGTCCACGATGAGGGGGACGCCGGCGGCCTTGGCGATGGCGGCGATGGCTTCGAAGTCCGGCACGTCCAGCTTGGGGTTGCCCAGGGCCTCCAGGTAGATGGCGCGGGTGTTGGGCTGAATGGCGGCGCGGAAGGCCTCGGGGTTCTTGGAGTCCACGAAGGTGGTGGTGATGCCCGTGCGGGGCAGGGTGTGGTGCAGCAGGTTGTAGGTGCCGCCGTAGAGGTTGTCGCCGGCCACGATGTGATCGCCGCCCCGCAGCAGGGTGGTGAGCGTGAGCGTGATGGCAGCCTGGCCCGAGGCCACGGCCAGCCCCGCGATGCCGCCCTCCAGCTGGGCCACGCGCGTCTCCAGCACGGCCGTGGTGGGGTTCATGATCCGGGTGTAGATGTTCCCAGGTACCGACAGGTTGAAGAGGTTGGCCCCGTGCTCGGCGTTGTCGAACACGTAGCTCGTGGTCTGGTAGATGGGCAGGGCGCGGCTCTTGGTATCCGAATCCGGTACCTGGCCGCCGTGAAGGGCGAGGGTTTCAAAGCGGGGGGTGCGGGTGGTGTCGGCGCTCATGGCGTCTCCTGGAAAAGGTGGGTGGGAAAGGCCGAGGCCTCGTCGTCCAAGCAAGTCCAGTAGTAGATAAAACGCCGAATGGGCCCGATCTCTCGGGCCCATTCGGCGTGTTGTCAGTTACGACACAGCTCGACATCTCTCCGTGATTGACGAATCAATCGCGGCAGGAATTGGCACCTTGCTTTCGCAGGTTGCCAAGGTTTCACAGGGCCCGTCCCTCCACCTTTCTGGATAACTCGCTATGGAACTGACAAGGATCTCGTAAGAGAACGGCCCCAAGGGGCCGGTGAAGCAAGGTAACGCCAGCCGATCCGGCTGACAACCCCGTATCGTTGTTTTCACAGAAAAACTTAATAATCGGAGAGTTGTGGAGGCTAGCAGAGAAAGAAGTCGGCCCGAGCAGGGCCTTCCCCTGCTTTCCTCTGCCTCTCAGCTATCCTCCGTCTCTAGCCTTTCTTTTCTCCAGTGGGCCACTCACACCGAGAAGTAACGGGCCTGCGGATGCCAGGCCACCAGAGCGCTGGTGGTGTATTCGGGGTCCATCTGGTGGCTATCGCTGAGGGTCACGCCGATCTCGCTGCCGCGCAACAGGTCGAGGATGGGGCCGTTGCCTTCCAGGTCGGGGCAGGCGGGGTAGCCGTAGGAGAAGCGCGAGCCCTGGTAGCCCTGGGCGAAGAGGGCGCGGCCCGGCAGATCCTTGGCGGCGATGCTCAGCTCAAGGCGGATGCGGGCGTGCAGACGTTCGGCGTAGGCCTCGGTGAGCTCCGTGGCGAGGCCGTGGAAGGCGAAGTAGTCCGCGTAGCCGTCCTTCTCATAGAGCTTGGCCGCGTGGTCGGCGGCGGCCTGGCCCAGGGTCACCAACTGGAGGGCCAGGACGTCGGTCTGATCCGCGCGGAAGAAGTCGGTGATGCAGAGGCGACGGCCCGCGGTCTGGCGGGGGAAGCTGAGCAGGGCCAGGGTGCGGCCCTGGTCAGCCGGATCAAACACGCGGAGGACATCCCTCTCGGTGCGCACCGGAAAGTAGCCGTAGCGGGCCCTGGGCCGGAAGATGGGATCCCTGGCGAGCCGCTGCTGCCAGCGCGCCAGCTGGGGCTCGGCCTTGTCTCGCAACACGGCGGCAAAGGCTTCATCGCTCTGGCTGCCCTGGCTGAAACCCCAACGGTTGCGGGTCAACGCGAAGGTGTCCAGATGTTCGAAGAGCTCCACCGGGGAATCCGCCAACTCGCGGATTCCCCAGAAGGGGGGCTGCGGCGGGGGCACGTCGTGCCGAACCCAGCTGCTCTGGCCCTTGGCCGTCAGCGGCACCGAAGCCGTTCCCCGCCTGAGTATCTTGATTTCTCCAGCCGCGGAAGCGGCTGGAGCTGCGGCCGGAACCGTGGTCTGACCCGCCACCAACGCCTGCATGTGCCGCAGCCCCTCGAACGCATCCGCAGCGTAGTACACAGCGCCACCGTAGGACCGCCGGCAGTCGCCCTCCACGTAGTCCCGGGTGAGGGCCGCGCCGCCGAGGATGACGGGCACCTTCAAGCCCAGGGAATCCATGAAGTGCAGGTTCTCCTTCATGATCACGGTGGATTTCACCAGCAGGCCGGACAGCCCGATGGCGTCTGCGGGCCAGGTGTCGAATTCCTTCAGGATGGCTTCGATGGGCTGCTTGATGCCCAGGTTCCGTACCTCGAAGCCGTTGTTGCTGAGGATGATGTCCACCAGGTTCTTGCCGATATCGTGGACGTCGCCCTTCACCGTGGCCAGCAGGATGCGGCCCTTCTGGTAGTTGGACTCCTTCGGCAGGTGCGGCTCGATGCGCCGGATGGCGGCCTTCATGGCCTCGGCGCTCTCCAGCACGAAGGGCAGCTGCATCTCGCCGGCGCCGAAGCGCTCGCCCACCACTTTCATGGCCCCCAGCAGCACCTCGTTGATGAGCTTCAGGGGATCGTGCGACCGCAGGGCCTCGTCCACATCCGTGAGGATGGCCTGCTTCTCGCCGTCGAGGATGCCGCGGTGGAGGCGCTCCAGCACGGGCAGGTCCTCGCGGCGATCCTCGACCACGGCGGCCTTGCGGTCGCTGAAGCGGGCCATGAGGGCCTTGAGTGGATCGTAGCCCACGCTGCGGCGATCGTAGAGCAGGTCCTCCACGATCTTCCGGTCCTCGGGATCGATCTTGGCCACGGGGATGACCTTGGAGGCGTTGAAGATGGCCATGTCCAGGCCGTGCTTCACGCCGTGATAGAGCATCAGCGCGTTGAGCACGTGGCGGCTGGCGGGATTCAGCCCGAAGCTCACATTGCTGACGCCGAGGATGGTCATGACGCCGGGCAACTCTGTCTTGATGAGTTTGAGCGCTGCCAGGGTTTCCAGGGCGGAGCCCCGGAACTCCTCGTCGCCGCTGCCCAGAGTGAAGGTGAGCGGATCGATGATGAGATCACCGGGGTCGATGCCGTACTCGCCCACGGCTAGGGCATAGAGGCGCTTCGCCACCTCCAGCTTCTGCTCCCGGGTCTTGGCCATGCCGCGCTCGTCGATGGTGAGGGCCACCACGGCGGCGCCGTAGGTCTTGCAGAGGTCCAGAATGGCCCGGGCCTTGGCCTCGCCATCTTCGAAGTTGATGGAGTTGATAACGCACTTCCCGGGAGACCGCTGCAGGGCCCGCTCGATGACCGGAAACTCGGTGCTGTCGATCATGAGGGGCAGGGAGATCTGGGTGACGAGCCGGCTCAGTAGCTCGTCCGCGTCCCGCACTTCGTCCCGGCCTACGTAGGCCACGCAGAGGTCCAGCAGGTGGGCGCCCTCCCGCTGCTGTTCCTTGGCCAGGGCGATCATGCCGTCCCAATCCTCCTTGGCCAGCAGGTCGCGGAATTTCTTCGAGCCATTCGCATTGGTCCGCTCGCCTACGATGAGCGGCGCGGGTTCCTGCTGCAGGGCCACGCTCTGGTAGAGGCTGGCGGCACTGCGTTCCAGCCGTGGCGATCGGTTCGGCGGATTGAGCCTTGCCACGCCCGGGGCCAGGGCCCGGATATGGTCCGGCGTGGTGCCGCAGCAGCCGCCGATGATCGCAAGACCGAACTCCGAAGCTGCATGCAGTATCTTGGGGGCGAAGGCGGCGGGATCCAGTGGGTAGACCACCTGGCCGCCCACGTTCATGGGTAGGCCCGCGTTGGGCAGGCAACTGATGCGGAAGGGGCTGGCTTCGCAGAGGGTCTGGAGATGCTGGTGCATCTCGTCGGGGCCCGTGGCGCAGTTGAGGCCCAGCACGTCGATGCCCAGGGGTTCCACGCTGGTGAGCACGGCGGAGATGTCCGAACCCACCAGTAGCGTGCCCGTGGTTTCCACCGTGGCCTGCACCCAGATGGGGAGCTTCCGCCGCTTGGCGGCCATGGCTTCTCGGGCGGCGCGCACGGCCACCTTGATCTGGCCCATATCCTGGCAAGTCTCGATGAGGATGGCGTCGGCCCCGCCGTCCAACAGGCCCTCCATCTGCACCTGGTACGAGGCCAGCAGGTCCGCGTAGCTCACATGCCCGAGGGTGATGAGCTTGGTGCCGGGGCCCACGGAGCCGATGACGAAGCAGGGTCGGTCGAAACTGCGGGCCACTTCCTGGGCGATGGCGGCGGCCTGCACGTTCAGCTCGTAGGCCTTGGCGGCCAGACCGAAATCACCGAGCACCAGCGGGTTCGCGCCGAAGGTGTTGGTCTCGACCGCATCAGCCCCGGCGTTGAAGTAGCTTGCGTGGATCTCGCGGATCCACTGGGGACGGCGCTCTGTGAGCAGGTCCACGCAGCCTTCCAGGGCCGCGCTGCCGTAGTCCTCCAGCGTGGGTTGCCGGGCGAAAATCTGCGTGCCCATGCCGCCGTCCAGCAGCAGCACCTTGTCCTGGAGGAGGCTCTCGAGCGTGGTCATGTCAGAGCCCCAGGTATTCGATGGCAATGTCGCCTTGCACGGTGACCTGGCAGGCGAGGCGCTGATCGGGTGGCGCGTCCAGACCCTGCAGGAAGTCGCGTTCCTCGGGCCCCATCTTGCTGCACTGCGCGAGGCCCTCCGTGACGCGCACCCGGCAGGTGCCGCAGGAGCCCGTGCGACAGCCGAAGGTGATGTCGGCGCCGGCCGCATCGGCGATGCGCTGCAAAGGAGTACCCGCCGGCGCCTCGACCAGCAGGTCCTCCAGGAGGAAGTGGACTTTCACCATGGTGCCTCCGGCTTGGGCAGCAGCGGGGCCACGAGTTCGACCTGGCCGAAGGGGGCGCTGAGCTGCAGGCCGCGGATGCGGGGGCGGATGGTTTCGATGATTTCCTGGGCGATGGCGAGGCCCTCCTTGATCTGGTCCTCAGCGCTGGGCCACTTGGCCATGCGGATCAGGAGCGCGGGGGGCAGGAAGACGCCGGGCACTTCGTTGGCCATGAACTCGGCGTTGCGCAGGCTCTTGAGGGGCCAGATGCCGGCAATGATGGGCAGGCCGCCCTTGCCGTCCAGGGCCTCGGTGAAGTCCAGGAAGCGGAAGAGGCTCTCGGCATCGAAGACCGGCTGGGTGATGGCCCACTGGGCGCCGGCCTCAACCTTGTAGCGGAAGCGCTCCTTCTCGCGCGGCAGATCCTGCGCCACGGGATTGGCCCCCACGCCCACGCTGAAGGAGGTGGGCTTGCCGATGCTGCCGCCGCCCAGGTCGAGGCCGGTGTTGAGGCGCTTGAGCATGTTGACGAGGCCAATGGCATCGATGTCGAAGACCGCCGTGGCCTGAGGGTAGGGCCCCAGCTTCGGGGGATCGCCGGTGACGGCCAGGATGTTGCGCAGACCCAGCCCCGCGGCACCCAGCAGGTCGCTCTGCATGCCGAGCAGGTTCCGGTCTCGGCAGGCATAGTGGAGGATGGTCTCGAGCCCCACCTGCTGCTCGATGATGAGGGCCGTGGCCAGGGCGGACATGCGGGCCATGGCCCGGGGGCCGTCGGGCACGTTGATGGCGTCGACACCCAGGTCCCGGCACTGGCGGGTCTTGGCCACGAGCTTCTCGTACTCCATGCCCTTGGGCGGCACCAGCTCCACGGTGTGGACGAATTCCTGCTGGGCCAGCTTCAGGCTGAAGCGGCTGCGGAAGGCGAAGGGTACCTCGGGCTGGGGCTGCTCGTGGGGCTTCAGTTCGAAGCCGCCGCCGCCCTGCACGAAGGCCCGCTCCTGGCGGAAGGCGCCGCGCATGGCCCGGATGTGGGCGGCGGTGGTGCCGCTGCAGCCCCCCACGCCGCGGGCGCCCGCAGCCAGGGCCCGGCCCGCGAACTCCCCCAGGTACTCGGGGCTGGCCCCGTAGATGAGCCGACCATCCACGAGGCGCGGCAATCCGGGATTCGGCAGGAGCACGATGGGCTTGGCGGTGACGGCCTGGAGGCGCGCCAGCAGCCGCAGCTGTGGGGCAGGGCCATTGCCACCGATAAGGCCCACCAGCTGCGCGCCCCAGGTGTCCAGCTGCTTGATGAACCAGTCGGGTTCCGCCCCAAAGAGGGCCTGGCCCTCCTCGTTGGGCGTCATGAGGGCCGCAATGGGCAGGGTGCTGAGTGCCTGCACGGCCAGGAGGGCCTGGTGGATCTCGTTGAGATCCTCGAAGGCCTCCAGCACGATCAGGTCCACGCCCGCCGCCAGCAGGGCCGTGGCCTGTTCCAGGAAGAGGGCCCGGGCCTCGTCGAAGGAGGTGGGTCCCCAGGGCTCGATGCGCACCCCCAATGGACCGAGGCAGCCCGCCACCCAGGCCCGGCTGCCCTGCTGGGCGATGGCCTGCTTGGCGAGGCTGACGCCCTCGCGGTTGATGTCGGCCAGCTGGGCTTCCAGGCCCCGCGCCGCCAGTTTCAGGCGGTTGGCGCCCCAGGTATTGGTGGTGAGCACCTGGGCTCCGGCCGCCAGGAACTCGCCATGGATGGCCAGCAGCAGGTCCGGCGCCTTGAGGTTGCATTCCTCAAAGCTGCGCTGCAGTGTGATCCCGCGATCATGCAGCGCCGTGGCGGTGCTGCCATCGAAGAGGAAGCATTCGCCCGCGTCGAGGGCCTGCTGGAAGGTGGGTTGGGCCATGTACCTGCCTGGAAAGGGACAGTGCTTGATCGGCATCCAGGTCGGTTCGGGTCAGTCTGTGACGGTTCAGTATCTTCCCCCCGGAAACGCCAAGGGCAGGAGTTGGCACCTTGCTGTAGCAGGTTGCCAAGGTTTCACAGGGCCTTTCCCTCCACCTTTCTGGATAGCGCTCTAGGACTGCCAAAGAACCGAAAGGCAAGGATGCAGGAGCCCATCGGACCCGTCAAGCCAAGGTCTGGCGCTCACCAGGCCAGGAGGCGCTCGACTTCGGCGCGCACCTGCGCGACGCCGGGCAGGAAGGCCGCCTCCAGAGGCGGGCTGGCGGGCGTGGGCGTGTCCGCCGCGCCCAGGCGCAGCACCGGCGCGTCCAGCCAGGGGAAGCAGGTCTCGTTGATGCGGGCCGCCAACTCGGCGCCCGGGCCGTAGGTGAGGCTGGCCTCGGTGAGCACGAGCACCCGGTGGGTGCGCCGGGCCAAGGCCTCGATGGCCGTGTCATCCAGGGGCCAGAGGGTGCGCAGGTCCAGGACGGCCACGTCGAGGTCCGCCACGGCCTCCAGGGCCACCTGCTGGGCCGCGCCGTAGGTGAGGATGCAGGCGGAGGCCCCGTCTTTGCGCAGGGCGGCCTCGCCGAGCCGGGCGGTGGGCGCCTCGTCCCACTGGTCCTTCAAACGGCGATAGAGGCGCTTGTGCTCCAGGAACAGCACCGGGTCGGGATCGTCGATGGCGGCGCGCAGCAGGGCGTAGGCGTCCCGCACGGTGCCTGGGGCCACGACCTTGAGGCCGGGACTGCCCAGGAAGTGGCCTTCGGGATTCGCGCTGTGGAAGGGCCCGCCGCCATTGCCGGCCCCCGAGGGACCGCGGAAGACCGCCGGCACGGTGGCGCCCCAGCGCCAGTGGGCCTTGGCGGCGAAGTTGATCATGAGATCCGAGGCCAGCAGCGCAAAGTCCATGAACTGGAATTCCGCCACGGGCCGCTGGCCCATGAGCGCCGCGCCGATGGCCGCGCCCGCGATGGCCTGCTCGGAGATGGGCGTGTCGATGACCCGGTCCGGTCCGAACTGCTCCAGCAACCCCTCCGTGGCCCGGAAGGCGCCCCCGTAGGCGCCGATGTCCTCCCCTAGGCAGCAGACGCGGTCATCGGCCGTCATGGCATCGAACAGCGCCAGGCGGATGGCCTCGAGGTAGGTGCCGGAAAAAGCGGTCATTCCCCCGGCTCCAGGAGGCCCCGCTCATCTGCCTCTAACAGACCGCGTTCCGCCAGCCAGGCGTCGTTGAAGATGCTGCTGAGGTAGCGGCCCGCGCCGTCCGGGAACACGGTCACGATACGCGCCGGATGCTCCCTGGGCGGCAGGTGCTTCGCCACTTGGAGCACCGCCCACAGGGCCGCACCGCTGGAGCCGCCGCCAAGGATGCCCTCCTCCCGCACGAGCCGGCGGGCATGGTGGAAGGCCTGACGGTCCGTCACCTGGACCATGTCGTCGATCAGGTCGAATTCCATGGTGGGGATGAGGAACTCGTCGCCCAGGCCTTCGATGGCGTAGGGGCCAGCTTGCGGATTCTCCTCACCATGGAAGTGTGGCGAGAACACCGAACCCACGGGATCCACGGCCACCACCTTGATGGTCGGGTCCTTCTCCTTCAGGTAGCGGCCCACACCGCCGATGGTGCCGCCGGTGCCCGCACCGGCCACCAGGTAATCGATGCGGCCTTCCATCTGCTCCCAGATCTCCGGGCCCGTGCCGTGATAATGGGCGGCGTTGTTCTCGCGGTTGCCGTGCTGATCCGGAAAGTAGCAGCCCGGCGTCTCCCGGGCCAGGCGGGGCGTGATGTTGTTGTAGCTGTCGGGATGCTCCGGCGACAGGCTCGTGTCAGCCTTGTGCACGTCCACGCCCAGGGCCAGCAGCTGGTTCAGTTTCTCCTGGGAGATGGTGTCCCGCACCACGACCTTGAGCCGGTAGCCCTTCTGGATGGCCATGAGGGCCAAGCCCATGGCCGTGTTCCCCGAGGAGTTCTCGAGGATGAGATCGCCGGGCTTGAGGCGACCATCCCGCTCCGCGGCCTCGATCATGTACTTCGCGATGCGGTCCTTGCTGCTGCCCATGGGGTTCAGGAATTCCAGCTTGGCGAAGATCTCCACCGGCAAGTGCTCGACGACGCGGCGCAACCGCACCAAAGGCGTGTTGCCGATGGCCTCCAGGACGCTGCCGCAGGGCTTCCGGTAGGGCATGAGGATCCTCCAGGGGCCAGTATGACGGAGGCGTCCTGGATCCGCCGAATCGCCCGGAATCTGCCAGACCGGGCGCTCTGCACCTCCCGTAGACGGCGCGGGGAGTCGGCCATCCTTGTCAGGCGGGAACGCATCCAGCCGAAGCAGCGAGACGGCAGGGACCGGGGCTGACTGGACCCAGCCTGGGTGAAAGGCGGGAAACCCGGCATGGACAAGAATTTGGGAATCGGTTCCGGATGGGACCTGGGTCGTTCCATGACCCATCGATCAACACGACTGTTTTTTCTAAATGATGTGCAGGCGTGGCTTGGATGTATCAATCCAAATTGGCCTGAGGATTGCCCGCCGCAAGGTGGTGGCTGCCTGCCGCCCCATCCAAGGAGTCCCCATGGCCAAATCCTCATCGTCCCGGAGCCTGAGCGTGACCCTCAGCGCTCCGTTGCTCGAGTCTCAAGGCACCGAGTCCCGTCCCGCCACCACGGCCTATGCCTTCTCGATGGGGGGGCATTTCCTGGGCCAGGGCAGTCTGGATGCCAAGGGCCAGACCGCCCTTCAACTCAACCTGGGAGGACCCGCCACGGGTCTTCGCCTGCTCGTCGGTCCCGCCTCCGAAAACAAGGTGCCGGATCTGGAGGATCTCTTGCGCCGGGGCGCCCAGGAGAAGCATGTGCGTGTGAGTGCAGACGAATCCCGGTTGAAGCTGGAACTCCCCATTCCGCCCGACGTCTGGCGGCCTTGGCTGCTGGGGCGCTGCCTCGTGAAGGGCACGCTCCAGAAGCGGGTGGTGCGTGACGGCATCACGGTGGACCTGCCGGTATGCCAAGCCACGGTAGAGATCTACGAAGTGGATCCCGTCTGGATCCTCATCCCCAAGCTGCCCAAGGACATCATCGACCGGCTGCGGGACGTGCTGGTGAATCCCATCCCCATGCCGGATCCTCCGCCGGAGGTATTCCCCGGGGTTGGTCCCTTCCCGGGTCCCTTTCCAGGACCCTTGCCTGGCCCGGGTCCCGATCCTGCTCCCTTCGCACTGAATTTCGCGGGTACCCACCGGGTGGATGCCACGGCCATCTCGGCCCTGCATGAAGCCTCCGGTTCCTCCACCCTGCGGTTCATGGCGCTCAGCGGTAGCGACCAGGCCTTCCGCCAGGCCCTGGTGGACCACGCCGACCTCATCCGCCCGCTCCTCTGCTGGTTCTATCCGCGCTGGGTCACCACCCGGCGCATCGGCACGGCGACGACCGACGACTGCGGTCACTTCCGCACCACCATCTTCAAGAGCATCTTCAACCCCGACCAGCCGGATCTCTACTTCACGGCCACCCAACGGCTCTTCGGGTTCTTCGATGTCACCATCTACGCCCCCACGCCCATTGCCTGCAACACCTGGTGGGACTATGCCTGCGGCACCGAGGTCAGCCTCTACACCACGCATCCGCTGGCCATCACCTGCTCGCCCTGCCCGCCCATCATCGCGGGCAACGACTGGGTGCTCTTCATGGCCATCGGCAACTTCCCCCTGAGCCGCATCCACGGCACGGGCCAGGCGCTGGGCCCTGCCACCGCCGGAAACCTGGGTCTCACGGATGGCGAGGCGCCCTGGGGGGGCTTCCTGAGGCCCCGCCTGGAATTCGACAACGCGCTGAGGGACAGCCTGGGCGTGAAGTACTACCGTTTGTCCTGGAAGCGGGATGCTGAGCCCGACACGGCCTACAAGCACCTGAACGGCCCGATCAGTCGGCACTACGCGCACATGATCGGCACGGACCTCGTGCTGGACGCCTACCCCCTGGGCCCCGTCACGGTGGGCTCCCAGGGCAACCTGTTCGAGATCCCTCCGTCCATTCCGCCCTTGGGCCAGTGGAGCCTCCCGGATGTGGTGGAGGACACCACCAGCGGGAAGTTCAATACGGTGGCGGCGGACGGCACACCCCTCCTCGAGGGCAAGGTGCAGCTTCGGGTGGAGCTCTTCGACGTCGCGGGGAGCCCCGTGAACATCGGCGCCAAGGGCATCCACTACTACGTGCCCACCTCGACGGATCTCAGCGGCACCATCCACACGGTGGAGGCCTCCATCCTCGGCCTGGTGGCGGGGAACACCATGGTGATCACGCTCCACGTGAATAACGAGGCCTGCAGCGCCTTCATCTCGCCGCCGGCCATCGGCGGCGCCATGGCCGATCCCTGCTGCGGCGTCCTCAAATACGGCCCCGGGGTTTCCGTCACCCTGGCCTGGCAGGCCAGCCATCCCCACGGTTTCGCCACCTACAACTTCGGCGTGGTGCGCGGCGTGAGCGGCGTCTACAGCAGCGGTGGCGGGGTCGGTGGGGGCTCCTTCAGCGCCACGCGGACGGTGGATCACCTGCTCAACGACAATCTGCCGGGCGGTTGCGTGCCCGGTGGCTGCCCCGTGGCGGGGTTCAGCGAGAACCTCTACGTGGCTGCCACCACCACCGACGGCTGGTCCCGCCAGTCGCAGTACGATGCCAGCTTCGTCAGGGCCTTCGTCTTGGCGTCCAAGTAGGGTCACTCCGGCTCCCGGCCAGGTCTGCATGGGCCTGGTCGGGCGTTTCCAGGGCAACGTCCATGCACTCATTCAATGGACGTGGTGGTGTATTCCCGGGAACACACTCATTCTGGTGTAGATTCCACCAGTGCCTCCCGTGAACCCACTGTCCCAAACCAGCAAGGTGCTTGAGCCTTCACCCGCGGTGAGGGCAGGCCGCCGCGTGGCCATCATCCAGTCCGGCTACCTGCCCTGGAAGGGCCAGTTCGACATCATGCATGATGTGGATCTCTTCGTTTTCCTGGACGATGTGCAGTTCACCTTGCGGGATTGGCGCACCCGCAACCGCTTGAAAACGCCCAGGGGATCGGTGTGGTTGACGGTTCCCGTGGGATCGCACCGGGAGCTCTGCATCGATGAAGTGCGGATTCCCAACCCAGCCTGGCAGGAGCGCCACTGGTCCACCCTGCGACACACCTACGGCCGGGCGCCCTTCTTTCCCCTGTACCGGGCTTTTCTCGAGGACGTGTACCGGGGCCGCACCTGGGAGTCGCTGTCCAGGCTGAACCAGTACTTGACGATGGGCATTGCCCGGGAGTTCCTGGGCCTCCGGACCGAATTCCTGGACGCCCGCCCCCTGGCCACCCACGGGCGCAAGACGACGCGCCTGCTGCAAATCCTGCAGCGATGCGAAGCGCAGACCTACATCACCGGGCCGACCACGCGTTCCTACCTGGACGTGGACCTGCTGGCCGAGGCGGGCATTCAAGCCCTCTTCAAGGATTTCGAGGGCTACCCCGAATACAGCCAGTCTCATCCTCCCTTCGATCACTTCGTTTCGGTGGTGGATCTCCTTTTCAACCAGGGGCCCGAGGCTCCCTGGTATATCTGGGGCTGGCGCGAGGGCGGCACTCCTATGAAGGTCCCCCAAAGGAAGGTCCCATGACGCGCCAGCTGGTCCTCTACGGAGCCGCCCACGTCATGGTGCTGAAGCTTCTGGATGCCATCAATCGGCACAGTCCTACCTGGGAGCTGATCGGTTTTCTGGACGATGCGCCGGAGCAGCAGGGGGGCCATTGTTTCGGCTACCCCGTCATCGGGGGGCGCGAGCGGCTGCCCGACCTGGTGCAGGAGGGCGTTCAGGTCTTCAGCAACGTGGTGAGCCACTGGTCCAAGGCCAAGGCCATCGCCGAACTTCTGCAAGCCCACGGCTGCCAGGTCCCCAGCCTGGTCCACCCGACCATCGACATGGCCTATGTGCAGATCGGGAAGGGCTGTCTCCTTTCGGAGGGCTGCGTGGTCGGGTCGCAGACCGTCCTCGGAGATTTCGTGACCGTCCGCCTCCACTCGGTCCTGAGCCACGATGTCACCGTGGGGGACTACGCCCTCGTGGGCCCTGGCGTGACGGTGGCCGGGAAGAGCCGACTCGGCACCGCCTGCTTCATCGGGGCCGGTGCCACCATCCTCCCGGGTATCCAGATCGGGGATTTCGCCGTCGTCGGTGCGGGCGCCGTGGTCACCCGCCATGTTGCACCTGGTGCCACCGTGGCTGGTGTGCCTGCACGTCCCTTGGACCGGAGATCAACGGTATGAACAAACTCATCCTCAACCTCACCCCCACCGGCATGATCCCGACCCGGGCCATGACGCCCCACGTCCCCATCACACCGGCGGAGATCGCCAAAGACGTCACGGCCTGCGTGCCCTTCGGCGTCTCCATGGTCCACCTGCACGCCCGCGACGAGGCTGGGGTGCCCACCTATCATAAGGCCATCTACGGCGACATCCTCGGCCGGATCCGGGCGGCGCATCCCGACCTGGTGCTGGTGGTTTCCACCAGCGGCCGCAATTTCCCGGAGTTCAGCCAACGTTCCGAAGTCCTGGACCTGGAGGATGGCCTGAGGCCTGACATGGCGAGTCTCACCCTGAGCTCCCTCAATTTCCCTGTCACCGCCAGCGTCAACAGCCCGGACATGATCCAGCGCCTGGCCGGGAGGATGCAGGAGAAGGGCATCAAGCCGGAACTCGAAGTCTTCGACCTGGGCATGGCGAATTACGCTCACTACCTGATCCACAAGGGGCTGATCACCCCCCCCTACTTTTTCAACATCATCCTGGGGAACGTCGCCTCTGCCCAGGCCAAGCTCCAGCACCTGGGCCTGATCGTGTCGGAGCTGCCCCCCGATTCCATCTGGTCCGTCGGGGGGATCGGCGAGGCCCAACTGGCCATGAACACCGTTGGAATCACGTGTGCGCATGGTGTGCGGGTGGGGTTGGAGGACAACATCTTCTTCAGTGGAGACCGTAGCGTGCTGGCGAGCAACGTCACCCTGCTCGAGCGGGTCCGGAAAATCGCCGATGCCTTCGGTCGGCCGGTCGCATCGCCGGCAGAAGTCCGGAGTCTGCTGGCCCTCAAGCCCTGAGGGCCCTCTCGCGGCAGTATTCCCTCCACATGCCGCGGTAGGCCGTTTCCAGCGCGGGCAGGGCCCGGGCCGCGTCGAACACGGGCGTGGTGGCCAGATGCTCGCGCAGGCCCGTGCGGAGGGCCGCCAACCTGGCAATCCCGCTGCTCCAGTGCTCGCCCAGGTGCAGCCAGGCATCCAGATCGGCCGCCACCCAGTCGGCCAGACCCATGTGGGTGAGCAGACCCCGGCCGGTGTGGCGAACCGCCTCGGCGCGGTCGAGCACCAGCACGGGAACGCCCATCCACAGGGATTCACAAATCGTGGTCCCGCCGTCCGCCGGGAAGCTGTTCAGGCTGATGTCCACCTCGTGGTAGTAGCCCAGGAACCGCGCTTCCGGGCTGATCCGGGGCTTGAAGACGAGGCGTTCCGGGTCGCCGCCGGCCTCCTGGAAGACCCTCCGCTTGAAGGTCTTGTGCGCCTCGTCGTCCCCCGACTGGCAGAGCAGCATGAGGCGCGAGCCGGGCACCCGGGCCAGAAGCCTGGCCGCTGCCTGCAGGAAGGTCCGCCCCACGCGGGCGTGGTTCCCCAGGAAGCCAAAGGTCACCTGCCCGTTCGCGAGGGCGGGCAGGGACTGGACCGCAGGGGCTGCCGGCAGGGGCCGGAAACCGAAGGGACCGTCGAGTCGCCAGAGCCGTTCCGTGGTCCAGCGGTCCGCCTCGCCGGGCGGGTCCGTGAGGGGGTTGGAGATCCGCCAGTCCACCGACCGCAGCCCGGTGGTCCGGTCGAAGCCGAGCATGGAGACCTGCACGGGCGCGGGCTTCAGGGCCAGGACGTCCAGGCGCCCGCCCTTGGTATGTCCCGCGAGGTCCACCAGAAGGTCGATGCCGAGGGCCCTGATCTCCCGGGCGACTGCCTCCGCGCTGCTTCCTTGGGTGGTGATCCACCGATCCGCGAGGGTTTTGAAACGCTGCGTCTCCGCATCCACGGCCTGCTCTTC
The DNA here is from genome assembly GCA_038236735.1 of Holophagales bacterium. GTDB lineage: Bacteria > Acidobacteriota > Holophagae > Holophagales > Holophagaceae > Geothrix. Next base: position 15,018 of record JBBRZL010000083.1, read on the forward strand.
GGCGAAGCAGGTCACTTCGAAGTCGGCCCGGTTCCGGTGTTCCAGCAGCGGTGAGATCCAGTGGGCCATGGCGTGGGCGCGAAAATCGGGGGAGAGGTAGCCGATGCGGATTCTCTTATCCGGGTTCGGGTCGGTGCCGGGGCGGCAGTCTGTCACCACCTGCGGGAAAGCGCCTGCCACGACCTTCAGGGTATGCCGGTAGATCTGTTCCGGGCCGCCCTGGCCGAGGCCGAAGACCGCCGAGAAACCGACGTCGAGCTTGTTGCACATCGACACCCGCAGGCCGGGACCGGCCGTAAACCAGGTACTGCCGCC
>JBBRZL010000084.1:0-15026 GCA_038236735.1 Holophagales bacterium
AGCACGATGCGTGCGGGGTTGGCTTCATCGCCAGCCGCACCGGTGAGGCCTGCCATCAGATCCTGCTGGACGCGCTCCATGCCCTGCGGTGCGTCGAGCATCGCGGCGGCTGCGCCGCCGACCAGATCTCCAGCGACGGCGCCGGCGTCATGACCGACATCCCCTTCGAGCTGCTGGGCTACGCGCCGGGCGAGATCGCCGTGGCCAACCTCTTCATGCCCCAGGATCCCGAGCGCCTCGCCCGGGCTCTGGACACCTTTGCTTCCACCTTCGGCTTCTTCGACCTGGAAATCCTGGGCTTCCGCGAGGTCCCGGTGGACGTCTCGGTGCTGGGCGAGGATGCGCGCCGCACCCTGCCCTCCCTGCGCCAGGTGATCCTCCGGCGCCCCGCCCACTGCCGCACGGACGCCTCCTTCGACAAGCTGCTCTACAACGCCAAGCAGGTGCTCCGCACCAAGCAGACCGAACAGGGCATCAAGGGCGAGTTCTTCTTCGCGTCGCTGTCGGCCCGCACCATCGTCTACAAGGCCCTCACCCGCGCCGTGGACCTGGACCGCTTCTACCTGGATCTGCGGGATCCCCGCTTCACCACGCGCTTCGCCCTGATCCACCGCCGCTTCAGCACCAACACCCGCACCGCCTGGGACAAGGCCCAGCCCTTCCGGCTCATCGCCCACAACGGCGAGATCAACACCATCGCCGGCAACCGCTCCCGGGCCATCTCCCGCGAGATGTCCATCGGCCTCAAGGCCGACCAGCTGGTGACCCACGGCTCCATCAGCGATTCCGGCAGCCTCAACGAGATCGCCGAAGCCATGCTCTACCGCAGCAGCATTCCGCATATGGAGGACATCCTTGCCATCATGATGCCCCCCGCCGAAGGCCAGACGGGCTTCTACACCTTCTGGAGCCGCGCCATGGAGCCCTGGGACGGGCCCGCCATCATCATGTTCTCCGACGGCAACACCGTGGGCGCGCGGCTGGACCGCAACGGCTTCCGGCCCGCCCGCTGGACCCTGACCGACGACCGCTTCATCCTCGCCTCCGAAGCCGGCGCCTTCCCCGTGGACGAGGCTGTCATCCGCCGCAAGGGCATCGTCTATGCCGGCACTGGCGTGAAGGTGGACCTGCCCACGGGCAAGGTGCATTTCCGGGACGCCAGCCTTTCGCGCGAGAACCGCTACGCGGCCTTCGACGCCCGCGCCACGCCCATCGGCAGCCTGCCCGAGGAACAGCCCGCGGCGGGGCCGGTCAGCGCCTTCCGGAAGTCGCTCTTCACCTGTTCCCGCGAGGAACTGGAGAAGGAGCTCTACCCCATGATCGCGACGGGCAAGGAGGCCATCGGCTCCATGGGCGACACGGCCCGGCCCAACGTGTTCTCGTCGGAGCCCCGGCCCTTCTTCGATTATTTCTACCAGCACTTCGCTCAGGTCACGAACCCGCCCCTGGATTACCTCCGCGAGGGCAACATCACCGACCTCCGCATCTTCCTGGGCCGGGCGCCGAACATCTTCTTCCCCAAGGATCTGCTGCCCCTGGGCGAGGCCCTGGAGCTGCCGCGGCCCATCCTCGACCTGGGCCAGATGCGCTTCCTCATGCGGATGCAGGCGCTGCGGCGCTCAGAATCCCAGATCATCACACGGATCTTCCCCATGCTGTTCAGCCGCGAGGATGGCATCCGCGGCTTCCACACAGCCATCGAACGGCTGGTGGACGATGTCCGCAAGGCCGTGGAGGACGGCACCACCGTCATCATCCTCAGCGACCAGGACGCCACTGTCGCGCAGCCGCCCATTCCTGGCCTCATCGCCCTGCGCGCCGTGGTGCATGCCCTCAACGAATCGGGGCTGCGGCTCAATGCGTCGGTCATCATGCACACCGCGGAGGCCCGCACTTCGCACCACCTGGCCGCCCTCATCAGCTTCGGCGCCTCGGCGGTCTGTCCCTACCTGGCCCTGGAGATCGCGCGCCGGGACGAGCATCCCTCCTTCGGCAACCTGCCCCTCGACCAGCGCGAGCAGAACCTCGTGGCCGCCCTGGAGGCCGGGCTGCTGAAGATCATGGCCAAGTGCGGCATCTCCGTGGTGCAGAGCTACATGAGCGCCAAGCTCTTCACCGCCGTGGGCCTGGGCCCCGAGCTCATGGAGATCTTCTTCCCCGGCCACGCCAGCCCCCTGGGCGGCATCGGCTACGAGGAGCTGGCCGGTGACGTGCTGCTGAAGACCAGCATGGCCGCCCAGTCCGGCTTTTCGGACAAGCTGCTCCACACCCACCAGTTCCGGGAATCCGGCAAGCCCGGCGAAGGCGAGCGCCACGGCATGACCACCGCCCGGGCCCGCCTCGTCCACAAGCTGGTGGCCCTGGAGCCCGACCAGCCCGAGGCGGTGGCAGCCTACCGCGAGTACCTCGCCTCCCTGAAGGCCGACGAACCCATCAACCCGCGCCATCTGCTGACCTTCCGGGAAGCGCCGGTGCCCCTGCCCCTGGACGCAGTCGAACCCCGGGCCGAGCTCCTCGGCCGCTTCGGCGCTGGGGCCATGTCCTTCGGCGCCGTAAGCGCCGAAAGCCAGCGCGACCTCATCCTGGCCATGGAGGCCCTGGGCGGGCGCAGCAACAGCGGCGAGGGCGGCGAAAATCCCTTCTACTGGACCGACGGCCTCTCGGCCACCACCAAGCAGGTGGCCTCGGCGCGCTTCGGCGTCACGGCGGAGTACCTCATCTCGGGCCGGGAGCTCCAGATCAAGGTGGCCCAGGGCGCCAAGCCCGGCGAAGGCGGTCAGCTCATGAAGGTGAAGGTGGACGCCACCATCGCCCAGGCCCGCTTCTCCCTGCCCGGCGTGGACCTCATCTCCCCGCCGCCCCTGCACGACATCTACAGCATCGAGGACCTGAAGGAACTCATCTACGAGCTGAAGCAGGTGCATCCCGCCGCGAAGATCAGCGTCAAGCTCGTCTCCGGCACGGGCACCGGCACCATCTGCGTGGGCGTGGCCAAGGCCGGAGCGGACATCCTCTACATCGCCGGCGGCGACGGCGGCACCGGCGCCGCCACGCTGGGGTCCATGAAGCACGCGGGCCTGCCCTGGGAATTTGGCCTCATGGAGGCCCACCGCACCCTCCGGGAGAACGGCCTGCGCGACCAGGTGGAACTGCGCGTGGACGGCGGCCTGCTCACGGGCAAGGACCTGGTCACCGCCGCCATCCTGGGCGCCGAGGGCTTCGAGTTCGGCAAGCTGCTGCTGGTGGCCGAGGGCTGCATCATGGCCCGCATCTGCGAGAAGAACACCTGCCCGGCCGGCATCGCCACCCACGATCCGAAGTACAAGGCCCGCTACACGGGCAGTCCCGAGGCCATTCAACGCATGCTGATCCACCTCGCCGAGGACGTGCGTCGGCACTTGGCGGCCCTGGGCCTCGGCAGCCTGGCAGAGTTGCGGGACCGCACCGACCTTCTCCAGATCGCCCCGGAACACGCCACCTTCGTGCACGACCGGAAGCTGGATTTCTCCGCCTTCCTCGCGCCCCAGAAGGCTGTGGCCGCCGACGAGGCCACTAGCTTCCAGCCCGAAGGCGTGGGCCCGCTCAACCAGCGCATCCTCGAAGCGGCCCGGCCCTTCCTGGAAGCGGGCGAGTCGCAGCCGCTCAGCTTCCCCATCTGCACCGAGGACCGGGGCGTCCTGGCCACCCTTTCCGGCGAGATCGCCCAGGGCATCCGCGAACGCCGCCGCACCGGCCGCGATCCGGTGGTGCCGGGCCAGCTGCAGTTGAGCTTCCATGGCAGCGCCGGCCAGGGCTTCGGAGCCTTCCTCACCCAGGGCCTCGAAGTGAAGCTGCTGGGCGAGGCCAACGACTCCGTGGGCAAGTCCATGTCCGGCGGCAGCCTGGTGCTCCGCCCCGGGCCCACGGCCACTTTCACGGCCGAGGAGAACGCCATCCTGGGCAATGGCGCCCTCTATGGCGCCACGGGCGGCCGCTTCTACGCCCGGGGCCTCGCCGGCGACCGCTTCGCCGTGCGCAACAGCGGCGCCACCGCGGTCGTCGAGGGCGCGGGCCACCACGCCTGCGAGTACATGACCCGCGGCGCCGTGGCCATCCTCGGCAAGGTCATGGCCAACGCCGGCGCCGGCATGACCGGCGGCAGCCTCTTCCTGCGCCGCGAGTTCGAGCCCTGCGTGAACGGCGACTACCTGGCCCCCATCCCCTGGCGACAGCAAGACGAAGACCTCTTCCGCGGCCTGGTCGAAGCTCACCTCGCCGAAACCGGCAGCGCCACCGCCGCAAGCCTGTTGGCGGATTGGGACCAAAGCCTGCAAGACTTCCAACCCTTCGTACCGTTGGCTGTGGCGGCAGGGTCAATACCGAGTTAGACCTCACTCGGAGTTCAATTGCCAAAGCCATCAGACCCGCCAATTCCAATGCCCTCACTGTTTCGCTCGATAGAGCTTGCAGAAGAGAACCTCAATATTGAGTCGTTGAACAATTACGGGTCTCTTTATGAGGCATATGAATTACTTGGAAACCTATTGATTGCCTTAGTGAATCAAGGTTCATACGATCCAGATTCCGTCAATGAAAATGCCTCACAACGAATCGCGTTGACCACGGGTTTGTTACAAGCCTCCACAGTGCCGGAGCGTTTAGTTCGATCTGGTCAATACTGGGCCTCGGTGGCGGTACTCCGGCAACAGATGGAATCACTGGCGCGCTTGCGCCAAATTCGGGAAGGTCTGAAATCGGTTGCTAATAAACCGGCAAATGTTTCATTGCTTCCGATGGCTCTTCGAACAAGTTACGGCAGGCTGAGCGAATTGGCTCATGTTTCGAATGGGGAGTTACTTCAAGACCTTGTCGCTGCCGAGGGTTCAGGGGAGGTTACTTCTGTTGTTCCAACCTTCCGCCTTGATTGGTTGACTGGAATTCTCTCTCAACACGTGTTCCAGCTTGTCGTATTGGCTCAAGAGATCAGTTTGTTGCACCAAGAACTTTACCCGAGCCACGACTTGCTTGATCTTGAGCAATACCTTTCTCAAGTCGCCACTGTCCTTGGTGGTTCATGACTTTGACAACCCAACCCACCGGAGTAACCGACCGGTCATCTCATGTCCGACTTGCATTGCCTTTTGCTCTCATTTATAAATTTTGCAACTTCAGGTTTTCTCGAGGGAATCATTTCCCATCAATTCTCCCAAGCTAGACTGTTCTCATTGTTTCAGGATCTGTACCTCAGAGGAGGAACCATGGAAACCCTACTAAGCCTCGTAGTTCTAGCTTGGAATTTCTTCACGGCCCATTTTACTGAGTTCATGCTGGTATTCATTCTTATTACGCTCAATAGCATCGCCAGAGCTAACTATGGCGTGTGGAGGCAATTGCCAGAATCAGGTGCCCTGATCCTGCCGCTCAGGGATGTGCTTGAGCAATTGAAGAAAATTGAGAGCGAACTCAATTGCATCAAATTGGCATCCGAACAGTCGGCGACGATAAATTATGTAAATAATTCGGATTACAGAGAGCGATTGGAACTTCAGCGTGAACAGCGCGTGGGGCGGTAAGGCGTGTGGCCAATGACAATGCGCCGTTCCTGCTTGACCAATCGCTCAACTGGAACCCCGCCAACATTGTCTTCCGAACACTCTCAACGTCTCGATAACGATCATCACCGCATCGGTTGCGGCCAGCTTCGGGCTGTAGCCATCGAAATGCAAATTGAACCAGTGATGAACAGTGATGGACGGCGATATGGGCCACCGTCATTGCCATCACCGTTCATCACCGGCTAATTTCTTTTCTTTGTCTTTCAAGTAGGCCCCTCAGCCCACGCGATCAAACAACCCCGGCTGCCTTGGATAGACAGTCGTTGTCAAATTCGGCTGCGCGGCCTTGGCCTTGGCATTGGCCTTCCGTGCTGGTTTCCTGGCCGGAAAGGCTTCGTGGAAGGCAGCGCGGATGCCCTCCTTGTAGTCGGGATCCAGCACTTTCAGCCAGCCGTGGTCGGCCAGCACTTTGTAGAAGGGATCCTGCTTGAGCAGGCGCAGGCCGCCCACCCAGGCGTTGGTGGCGCCACTGGCCCGGGCGCGGCGAGCGAAGGCCTGGGCGTCATGCACCGCCAGCAGGGGCGTCACGGCGATGGTGACGGCGATGCCCGCGGCACTGAGGCGCTCGGCGGCGGCCCAGCGGCTGGGAATGGCCGGGGCGTGGGGTTCGACGATCTGGCGCACGGTGTCGTCGTCCGTGGGGATGGAGAGGCCCACGGAGAGCCGATCGCCAAAGGCCTTCAGCAGGTCGAGATCCTGGAGCACCAGGGGGGAGCGGGTGTGCAGGATCACCTCGGTGGTGGGACAGAGCAGCAGCACTTCCAGGCAGCGGCGGCTGAGGCGGTACTGGCGTTCCAGGGGCTGGTAGGGATCCGTGGCCGAGGCCATGAAGACCCGGGCGTCGTGGAGTTTGTGCCGTTGCGACCAGAGCAACTCCGGCGCATTCAGCTTGGGCGTCACCCACCCGCCCCACTCCTCGGGCTTGTGCAGCGCATTGGGGTACTCCCGCACGTAGCAGTAGCGGCAGCCGTGGGCGCAGCCTCGGTAGGGGCTGAGCGCGAAGCCGAAGCCATAGCGCTCATCCTTCTGGGGCCGAAGGATGGACCGGGCCTCCTCGGGCTCCACCAGCAGGTTGTGGAACAGCGGGGGCGGATCCGAAGGCATGGACAGGAGGGGCATGTCTCCAGTTTTCGCCTTTTATTCGCCAAGTCAAGGGGCGGGTTTGGGCATGGGAATGACATTGATGCGGCCATTGTTTTCGAGGATCGCCACGCGCACTTCCGCGAGGTCCGAAAGGCCCGCCTGGCGCACGGCCGCCATCAGCTCATGCTGCGTGATCCGCTCCTTGGCCAGGATGCGGTCGTCCATGGCCCCGTTGTGGACCAGGATCTGGGGGCGCCCCTCCAGCAGGATCTCAGCTCGCTTGCTGCGCCAGGTCACCCAGCCCATGAAGCCGTTCACGGCCAGGAGCGTGCCCACCAGGAGGAAGCCCGAGGCTACGGAGTTGTCGCCCGCGTTCATGCTGTTCTGCACGGCATTGCTGAGCACCAGCAGCAGCACCAGGTCGAAGGGCGCCAGCTGCCCCACCTGCCGCTTGCCCGTGAGGCGCAGCGTGATCAGCAGGAAGCCATAGACCACCAGGCCCCGGAGCACGAATTCCCACCAGGGCTGGGTGAGTTTCCACATGGAGGCGCTCACGGGCAGAGCGCCGTCCAGCAGGGCTAGGTGGAGCATGGCCCCTCCCGAGAAAAGCTGTTTCGAAAACCCTGAAGATGCAGGCTACTGAATCTCAACCGTGAAGGTGGCCAAGCCCATTTCCGCACCATCCGCTGCCAGCACCTTGACCGTCCAGCTGCCTTCGTCGCCCGCGCGGAAGGTGCGGTAGGCGTTGGTGCGGTAGGGGGAGCGCGGCACCTTCAATTCCTGCTTCGAGGTGCGGTCGCCCTTGCTGAACACCACGGTGATGGTGCTATCGGCGGCGCCGCTGACCTTGGTCCAGGCGTAGAGCTTCGTATTGGCGGCCACCTTGAAGGCCGCGGCCTCGCCCTGCAATTCCATTTTCTCGACGCCAGTGCCGACCTTCACCTCGGCGGCGGCCTTGGTTTCTGCTTTGGCCTCGGCCTTGGGGGCCGCCTTGGAAGCGGGGGCAACTTTGGCCGCGGGCGCCTGGGCCAGGAGGGCTGCAGCAGCGAAGAGGGGGAGGAGAACGTGGCGCATGGCTGCTCCTGGGGGAAAGGTTCGCCCCATTCTGGGCCGGATTTCACCCCCTGTCACGCAGTGCCGGGAGTGCCGATGGGGGGCGAAGGGCCAGGCCTCAGTTCCAGCCTTCGAGCCCTTCCAGGATGTCGCGCACGCCCGGCCCGAAGCGCGCGTTGCTGAGCCAGTCGAGGCCGGCGGGCAGGCCTGCCAGGGCGGTCTGCACCCGGGCGCGATGGCCCAGTTCGGGGCGCGGGATGGCGCGGTCTGCCCGCTCGTGGCGCACGGCCGCGGCCTCGCCGAGGGTGGGGATCCAGTGGCGCAGGCGCGCGAAGATGCCCTCCCAGGTCTCCAGGTCCGGTGGCTTGCCGAAGGCGCCGCCGATGAAGCTGCGCAGCTGCATCTGGCCGCCCGGCGCGCTCTGGGGATCCATCCAGGAAGGTACCAGCGAGCCCAGGTAGCCCCGACCCTCAGGCGGATGGATGAGGAAGCCGAAGCTGTCCTTCAGGGTCGGCAGCGGTGTGTGGCGGCTGTGCCAGAGATCCACCGAGGTGTAGGGAATGGCCGCCAGGGCCGCCGCGCTGTGCGGTGCCACCGCGCCCAGCAGGGCCGCCGCCTCGAAGGCCGGCAGCGCCAGCACCACCCGCGCGGCCTCGCGCACTTCGCCGCCACCGCACACGCGCCAGCGACCCTCCGGCAGCGCTTCCAGCCGCTCGGCCCGCAGGCCCGGACGCACCTGGGAGAGTTTCGCCGCCAGCTGGATGGGCAATTGGCCCATGCCACCCTCAGGCACCACCATGTGGCTCACGCCGCTCTTGCGAATGCCGTTCACCAGGCTGCCGGTGGCTTCCCACTGGCGCAGTTTGGGAATGGCGTCCACCGAGAGAATGTCCGCGGGCGCCGCCAGCACGCCCGCCACCATGGCAGGCAGCAGCTCCGTGGCCACGCCCCGGCCCAGGCGCCTCGCGATAAAGGCCGACAGACCTTCCTCGGGTTCCGCGGCACGCACGGGGATGAAGGGTTCCAGCATCATGCGCAGCTTCGCACCCAGGGGCATGAGGGACGAGAACATCAGGGCCGGCGGTGAGGCGGGCACGGGAATGAGCCGTCCGCCCTTCCCTACCCAGCGGGCACCGGTACCGGGTGACTTGAAGGGCAGCTCGATGGCGGAGAAGAGGCGGTCCACCGCGGTGCCCTTCTGCCACAGCACGCCCTGGGGCCCGGTCTCGTAGTGGCCCCCTTCCCAGGGCAGGGTCTTCATCCAGCCGCCGACGGTGGCGCCGGCCTCCCAGACTTCCACGGCCTCGCCACGCTGCTGCAGGTGCCAGGCGGCCGCCAGGCCCGTGACACCGCCGCCAAGGATCAAGGTACTCATGGGAGGATCTCCAGGACACGGCGCGTGAGGCAGCGGATGAACGCAGGATGGGTGCCCGGCGCCGCCACACGGCGGTAGGTGCGGATGCCGGCCTGCTGGGCCACGTGGCGGTACTCGATGTCCAGCTCGTGCAGGGTCTCGATGTGCTCGCTCACGAAGCTCATGGGCACCACGATGACGTCCTTGCCGCCCATGGTTTCCAACACCGCCTTCAACGGAGGTTCCAACCAGCGCACGGGGCCCGTGCGGCTCTGGTAGGCCAGCAGGTAACCACCCGGGATGTCGCCGAGGCGCGCCATGAGGGCATCTCGGGTGGCGTGGATCTCCTGCTCATAGGGATCGCCGGCCTCGATCTGGCGCACGGGCAGGCTGTGGGCGCTGAAGATCACCGTCGCGCCGGGCAGTTCCGCCAAAGCGGCCCGGATGGGCGCCTCCAGCGCATCGAGGTAGTCGGGATCCGTGGCGTAGTGTTCCACACCAGGCAGCAGTTCCATGCCCGCCAGGGCCGCCTCCTTCGCCAGTTCGCGCAGGCTGGAGCCCGTAGTGGCAAGGCAATCATGGGGATAGAGCGTCACGGGAATCAGCTTCCTGATACCGTCCCGTTTCAGGGCCTGCAACAGCCCATGGGCCCGGGGCGAGGCGCTGCGGAAGCAGAGCTTCACGGCCTCGTCCCGGCCGGCGGCGCGAAGGGCCGAGCGCAGCGCCGAAGCCTGGAAAGCACTTTCGCGCAGCAGCGGTGAGCCGCCACCAATTTCCGCGTAGCGCTTTTTCGCGCTGGGGGCCCGCAGCTTCGCAATGAGCCTCGCGAAGGGCGGTTGCAGCCAGGCCGGACAGGGCAGCCGGATGAGTTCCCGGTCGCCGAACAGGGAAGCCAGAAACGGCTCCACCTGGTCCAGGTTCGTGGGACCGCCGAGGTTGAGGAGAAGAAGGGCCGTGTCGCGCATCACCCTCCACCTTAGCGAGAGCGGCTGCCACTTGGGTCACGGAAGCCTGGACAGGCCCTGTCTGGACAGGATGAATGACCCGGCGCCCAGCGGCATCCCATAGAATGTCCTGAGATGTCTTTACAAAAACCGGAGTTGCCATGTCCCTGTCCGCTTTCGCCACCCTGCCCGATGATGCCCGCCTATGGCTGCTGGCCCTGGCGCAGCCGACTGAGGCCTCGGCGCTGGCACCGGAGATGGACGCGCTCATGGGTCGCTGGCGGCACAAGGGCGTTCAGTACAGCGGTGCCTGGTCCCTACTGGAGCAGCGCCTGCTCGCCATCGCCGAACCCATCCTGGCCGCCCAGCCCTCGGGCTGCGCCATCGACGGCATGCTGCGGGGTGTGCACCAGATCGCGACCAAGCTGGGGCTGAAGCTGGAAGATTCGCAGGCCGTGCTCGTCCGGCTGGCTGATGGCATCCATGCGATCCCCCGCCCGGAACTCGAAGCGCGCCTGGCCGACGGCACCCTGGATGGCGCCACGCCCATGCTTGATCTGGCCCTGCTGACCCTCGGCGACCTGCGTGGCGGCAAGCTGGAACGTCCGCTGGCCAACACCTGGATCGGCCGCAAGTATTTCAAGCCCATTAGCGCTCAGACGTAAATGCGCGGGGCGTTCCGCCCCGCGTTCACAAAAACGAGGCGGCCTGGGGCCGCCTCGTTTTTGCAACTGATCGGGTTGGTTCAGAAGATCGATTCGCCGGGCTTGCGGCGCCAGCCTTCGGAACGCTTGGTGCCCTCGACTTTGGGCTTGGCATCCTTGGCGGCGGCCAGAGTCTGCAGCAGCGAGCCACCCATCTGGGCGGCCACGCTCTTCGTCAGAGCTGGCGCGGTGGACATGGACGGAGCACTCACGGGGCCGGAGGCGGAGCTGTCCGAAGCAGTGGCCTTGGCGGTGATCTCCTTCAACCGCTTTTCGTACCAGATCTTCCGCTTGGGGTCCATGACCCGGGTGTTGCCAATCCGTTCACCCTTCTTGAGCACCTTGGGCTTCGGCTTCTCACGGTCTTCCCGCAACACGGAATCGGGCTTTGCAGCTTCCTCAAGGATCTTCGCCAGGTTACCAAGGCCACGCAGGTTCATCATGTGCGGTTATTGCTCCAAAGGGGCCACGGGCCACCTTCATGAGATTAACGAGAGATCCTTCATCCACATAGTGATTTTAGACACGAGAGGTGCTTTTTCACCGCCCAGGTGCTTCCCCACCCTGGGAGACTGGAGCCCATGGGGACCTCCACCGCATCCATGAAGGCCCGCCTGGATGGGCTTTGCGCCCGCTACGACACGGCCAGGGCCCTGGCACAGGACCCCATTTCGGTGGTCGTGGCCTATGGGTCGCCGCTGGATCGGGAAGTCGCCGCCTTTGTGGCCGCGCACCTGGCCTATGGGCGGGTGGAGCCCATGATCCGCGCCGTGCGGGCCGCCTTGGCCCCCCTGGGGCCGCAGCCCACGGCCTGGCTGCGGGGCGACTCGGAAGCCGTCATTCAAAAGGAGCTGGGCCGCGCCTTGGCATCCTGGGTCTGGCGCTTCCACACCGGGCCCGATCTGGTGGCCTGGGCCCTGGCCTGGAAGCGCCTCGATCAAGAGAGTGGCCATGGTCTCGAGGCCCACCTTCTGCCTACGGTGGAAGAGGGGCCTGACGAGGCCCTCTCCCGCCTGATTCAGAGGCTCCGCTTGGAGTTGCCCGCCACCCATGGAACCCGGTTCTCCCTGCCCGATCCCCTCGCGGGGGCCGCCTGCAAGCGGTGGCGCATGTTCCTGCGTTGGATGGTGCGGCCAGGCTGGCCCGATCTGGGCCTCTGGACCCGGTACCCCGTGGACCGGTTGATCATCCCCCTCGACACGCACGTGGCCCGGGTGTCCCGCTTCATCGGCCTCAGCCGCCGTATCACCCCCGATGGCAAGATGGCCCACGAGATCACCGAATCGCTGCGCCGCCTCGATCCAGCCGATCCTCTTCGTTACGACTTCGCCCTCAGCCACCTGGGCATCCTGGGCGACTGCCCCGGCGTCCGGAACCGCAGCACCTGTGGGGGGTGTCCGTTGTACACGGTGTGCAGGGCCGGCTCGGAATCCGCTGCGCGGATTCCGAGATAGGAAAGGGCAAACTGAATTCGAGCCTGCCCTCGGGCGCCATCGTTGGAACCGAGGCCGGGCTTGCCACGTGCGCGACCGCCGGGTAAAGGAGCAGGCTCCGGGGAAGCCTGCGGAATCGGCACCCGGCGAGGAGCGTATGCCAGTGCCGATTCGCTCAGGCGTAGCCTGAGCGATGGCAGGCTTGGCCCTGTTGCGCCACAGGCGCAAATGGGCCGGGCTTGCCATGTGCGCGACCGCCGGGTGATGGAGCAGGCTCCGGGGGAGCCTGCGGAATCGGGACCCGGCGAGGAGCGTATGCCAGTGCCGATTCGCTCAGGCGCAGCCTGAGCGATGGCAGGCTTGGCCCTGTTGCGCCACAGGCGCAAATGGGCCGGGCTTGCCACGGCACTCGGGGGAACGACTTAGGGCTGCTTCTTCCGATCTGACCCGGTTCATCGCACCCCGATGCATGGGGCCCGGCTTAAAATCAGCCTAGCCGCGATTTGGGCCAGTGCGCCATCAGAAGGCCCCCTGGCAGAACGGCACCGGCACTCAAAGTGGCCCATTTCCAGGTTATTTTTAAACCCCGGAAAATTCCGGCGATGCCCCCTTGACACCCCTACATGTTGGGGCGATCCTTTTCTCCCGGCACAACCCCTAGAGGTAACCTTAAAAGTCCCCCATCTTCGGGGAGGGCTTTGCTTGTCTCAGGGGGAGGCCAGGACTGTGATCAGTTCCTCTCCACCCTTCTGCCCAGGACCAGCCACATGAAAATCGCCCGCCACTTCACGAAGGCAGGTCACGACCCCCTGGAAGGGATTCCCTTCGTTCCTCGCACCAGCCGCATTTCGAAGCTGGATGGCACCGTGGTCTTCGAGGCCAAGGACGTGCTGGTGCCGGAGACCTGGTCCCAGGTGGCCGTGGACATCCTGGCCCAGAAGTACTTCCGCCGGAAGGGCATCGACGAGCAGAACGGCGGCGAGCAGGACGCGCGGCAGGTCTTCAACCGTCTGGCCGGCTGCTGGCGGCACTGGGGCGAGACCCACGCCTATTTCGACACCACCGAAGATGCCCAAGCCTTCTACGACGAGCTCACCTACATGCTCGCCAACCAGATGTGCGCACCCAATTCGCCGCAGTGGTTCAACACGGGCCTGCACTATGCCTATGGCATCGCCGGCCCCGCCCAGGGCCACAGCTATGTGGATCCCGCCACGGGCGAGATGATGAAGTCCACCTCTGCCTACGAGCGGCCCCAGCCCCACGCCTGCTTCATCCAGAGCGTGGCTGACGACCTCGTCAACGAGGGCGGCATCATGGACTTGTGGACCCGTGAGGCCCGCATCTTCAAGTACGGCTCCGGCACCGGCACCAACTTCTCCAAGGTGCGCGGCTCCGAAGAGCCCCTCTCCGGCGGCGGCCGCAGTTCGGGCCTGATGAGCTTCCTGGCCGTGGGCGACCGGGCAGCCGGCGCCATCAAGAGCGGCGGCACCACACGCCGCGCCGCGAAAATGGTCTGCCTCGACCTGGACCACCCCGACATCGAGGCCTTCATCGACTGGAAGGTCACCGAGGAACGCAAGGTGGCCATGCTGGCCGCGGGCAGCGCCCTGGTGCGCCGGCACTGGGACAACCTCTGCAAGGCCGTGGAAGGCTCCACCACCAAGGATGCGGAGCCCAAGACCAACGAAGCCCTCCTCAAGGCCCTGGCCAAAGCCAAGCGCGAAGGCGTGCCCGCCGCCTTCCTCACCCAGTGCCTGGGCCGCCTGGCCGAGGGCGATTTCGCCCGCGATCTCGCTGGCTACGACACCTCCTGGGACGGCGAGGGCTACCTTACCGTGGGGGGCATGAACTCCAATAACTCCGTGCGCGTGCCCGATGCCTTCATGCGCGCCCTGGAGAAGGACGGCGACTGGGAGCTGAAGCGCCGCATCGACGGCAAGACCCACAAGACCCTGCGGGCCAAGGATCTCTGGGAGAAGGTGAACCGCGCCGCCTGGACCTGCGCCGATCCTGGCATCCAGTTCAATACCACCATCAACGACTGGCACACCTGCCCCGAGGATGGCCCCATCAACGCGAGCAACCCCTGCTCCGAGTACATGTTCCTGGATGACACCGCCTGCAACCTGGCCTCGCTGAACCTCTGCACCTTCCTCACGGAGGACGGCGGCTTCGATCTGGCTGGCTACCGCCACGGCATCCGACTCTGGACCGTGGTGCTTGAGATCAGCGTACTCATGGCGCAGTTCCCCAGCGAGTCCATCGCGAAGCTCAGCTATGAGTTCCGCACCCTGGGCCTGGGCTACGCCAACCTGGGCGCCATGCTCATGCGCATGGGCATCCCCTACGACAGCGTCGAGGGCACCCAGTGGTGCGCCGCGCTCACCGCCATCCTCACGGGCGACGCCTACGCCGCCAGCGCCGAGATGGCTCGCGAGCTGGGCCCCTTCCCCGGCTACCAGAAGAACGCCCCCCACATGCTGCGGGTCATCCGCAACCACCGCCGCGCCGCCTACAACGCCCCGGCCTCCGAGTACGAGCAGCTCTCCATCCGGCCCCAGGGCCTGCACGGCGCCGGCGTACCCAAGCGCATCACCGAGGCCGCCCGCGAAAGCTGGGACACGGCCCTCACCTACGGAGAGCAGTGGGGCTTCCGCAACGCCCAGGTGTCTGTGCTGGCGCCCACGGGCACCATCGGCCTGCTCATGGACTGCGACACCACGGGCGTCGAGCCGGACTTCGCCCTGGTGAAGTTCAAGAAGCTGGCCGGCGGCGGCTACTTCAAGCTGGTGAACCGCGCCATCCCCGAGGCGCTCGCCCGCCTGGGCTATTCCCCCAAGCAGATCCAGGAGATCGAG
>JBBRZL010000085.1:0-14968 GCA_038236735.1 Holophagales bacterium
CACAACGAATCCCCCAGACCCTACATCTGGACCGCCAAGGCCACCGATATCCTCGCCAAAGTCATCCGCGCCCGAGCTTCGCTCAATGCACCAGTTATTTCGAGCGACCTACACTAGGTTCCCATCCGTTTTCCTCTGCGCTCTCTGCGTCCTCTGCGGTGAATCACCTGTCCGGACATGCCAGGATGTTTGGATCAGTCCGGCTCCGTGCCGATACCATGCGTGATGCTCTGGTGCCCGAACACTTCGAAGGCCAGCTGCCGGAACCGCTCGCTGTGGCCCCAGTCCTTCTCCCGGTCCATCCAGAGCTTGTAGTGGATGAGTTCGTGTTCCAGGATGCGCTGCTGGACTTCCTCCGGCGCACGGCAGTTCATCCCGCACACCTGCTGCGGCCAGGGCCAGTCCCGGCGCCGGAGGAGCGGAATGCTGAGGCGGATCTCCGGGTGCCACTTGCCGCGAGAATCCTTCTCGATCACGAACAGCCCCGCGCAGCGCGCCATGCGCGGCGACCACACCAGCGGCGGTGGCACGAGGTCCCAGCCCGCCTCGCGGAGGATCGCCTGAGCTCGATGGCGGAGGGTGAGGGTCATGGTTTGAGGCCGGCCTGCGGGGAACCAGCCACTGCCAGGGCCTACTTCCTGGCCTGTTCGTGGGCGCGGTTGTGTTTGTAGGGGCCGATGAGGAGGTTGGGGCCCTGGTCAGCGATGCCGGCTTCCAGGGTTTCGGCGCCCAGGTAGAACTGGTGGTGCAGGTAGGAGAGGGGCGGCGCGCCTAGCTCTGGGAAACTGCGGAGCACGGCGAAGACCAGGTGGACGAAGGCGTCGATGCCCTGGTACTGGGTCGCTGCGGCCCGGTCCAGCATCAGGTTGTCCTCGTGCCGGTTCAGGGGGCGGGAGTAGAAGATGGTGCGGCCATCGAAGGAGAGGTGCGAATTCTCCGTGGAGATGGCGTAGACCTTCCCCTTGTCCGTGACGTCGAACTTGAAGGCCCCATCCTTCTTGAAGGCCGCCAGCAGTGTCTGGAATTTCGGGTGGCTGAGGTACGAGGCCCCGAAGTTGACCTTCTTGACGGCGGGCCGGGCCTCGCCGGGCGTGGGGCCGTACATCATGTGGTTGTAGCGCAGGGCCTCCAGGCGTTCCTCGGGGGTCTGGCGCTTCTCCTTCACCTTCTTGGGGGCTTTGGCTGGCTTATCAGTCATGGGGTTCCTCGCTGCCCTGGGTGGTCGGCTGGAAGACTGGAATGGAAACCAGGGGCACCGATCATGGCGTGGTCAAGGAGGTCACCGTCCCAGAGGTGGTGAGGCTTCTCAACAGGTGATTGTAGGTGTCCACGACGATCAGCTTGCCCGATGGTGTGGCGGCGATGCCACAGGGCAGGTCGAAGCGCGCGACGCTACTGGTGCCGTCTGCGTTACCGGCAACCCCCGACCCGGCCATCAGGAAGACGGTGCCATCCGGCGTGATGCGCCGAATGGCGTGGTTGTGGGTATCGGCGACCCACAAGATGCCGGTGGCATCCAGGGCGATGGCCATGGGCAGGTTGAACTGGGCCGTGGTGGCGCTGCCATCCAGGAAGCCGGCGCTGGTGCCCAGCCCCGAGAAGGTCGTGACCACGGCGCTGGGGCTGATGGCCCGGATGCAGGAGTTGCCGTAGTCCGCGACATACAGGGTGCCATTCGGGGCCAGGGCGAGGCCATTGGGTTCGAGGAACTTGGCACTGGCTCCAGGACCATTGACCAGGCCGGGGCTCCCGGGGATGCCCGCGAAGGTGCTGACGGTGCCATCCACGGCCCGGAGCCGGATGGTGTGGTTCTGTGTGTCGGCGATGTAGATCGCGCCGGTGGCGTCGACGGCGAGGCCACCGGGGGCGTTGAAACGGGCCAGGGCCGTGCCATCGGCGGACCCAGACTGGCCCGGGGCGCCGGCCAGGGTGGTCACATCGCCATTCGGGGCGATCCGTCGGATGGTGTGGTTGCCGGTGTCGGCGACCACCAGATTGCCGGCCGGATCCAGGGCCAGGCCACCAGGGTTGTTGAACCGGGCGCCGCTGCCATTGCCATCCGTGGAACCAGGCAATCCGGGACTGCCGGCCAGCAGGGTCTTCTGGTTGGTGGTGCTCACCTTCCAGATGGTGTGGTCGCTCGTATCGGCGATGAACAGGTTGCCGGAGGCATCCACGGCGATGCCCGTGGGCGAATTGAAGAAGACCGACTGCTGCACGGTCAACACGGCCGCTGGGGAAGTGGTGAGGGTGCCTACGGGGTTGACCACGGTGACAGTGTAGGACCCGGCGTCCGTCAGCTTGGGATTGGGAATGGTGTAAGTCGAACCCAGGGCGCCCAGGATGTCGGTGCCGTTCTGAGTCCACTGGTACCTGAGCGTGGGAGCGCCGGTGGCGACGACCGTCAGGCTGACTGGGCGACCCGTAATGGTAGTCGTGTCCACAGGTCCCGTGGTGATGACGGGGGGTTGCCCGGGGTCATTGGCGTGCGAGGAGCTCTTGTGGCAGCCCGCTCCCAGGGTCAGAAGGAAGACGGGAAGCAGGGCGAAGCAGAGGATCCGCAACCCTGGTACGAGCCGACCCGCCGCTGCGATCGCTGCCCGCTTTGGGTTGGGCATTCCCCCCAGACTGGGGAATTCCAGGAACATTGAACCTCCAAGACAAGAAAACCCCGAAGGGCAAAGCCTAGTTTAGCGGTGAATCGGGTCTCGCTCCGAACAGGGAGGATCCCATGAATGGTGGAGGCTCGTCCTGGAAGGTTCCTGGAGAGGGCGTCTCAGAATTCAAAGGTGGGCCCGCTCAGGGTCTGGGCATCGAGGATCTGGCCCTGGGCATCCAGGGTGACCAGGCCCTGGGCCTGGCGGGGGGTCAGCTGGCTGATCTGCTGCATGGCCTGGCCGCGCAGTTCCGCATTCCCGCCTTCAGCGCTCTCGAAGAACACGGCCCCCACGCGATAGGTCTGCCGGGCCTCTGGGAGGAGGTGCAGTTCACGCAGCTGGCGCTCATCCACGGGACTGGGGGCCTCCGTCATGAGACAGCGGGCCTGGGCGGTCTTGGGGAAGGCGATGACCTCGCGGATGTTGTCCACGCCGGCCAGCAGCATGACGAGGCGGTCCAGGCCCAGCGCCAGGCCGCCGTGGGGCGGCGCGCCGAAGGCCAGGGCATCCAGCAGGTAGCCGAATTTCGCCCGGGCCTCCGCTGCGCTGATGCCGATGGTGCGGAACAGGAGGCTCTGGGTTTCTGCATCGTGGATGCGGATGCTGCCGCCGCCCACCTCGTAGCCGTTGAGCACCAGATCGTAGGCGACGGCCCGGCAGGCACCGGGGTCGGATTGCAGGAGGTCGAGATCGTCCGGATGGGGGCTGGTGAAGGGGTGATGGCAGGCCACGAAGCGCCGCTCGTCCTCGTTCCACTCGAGGAGGGGGAAATCCACGACCCATAAGAACGCATAGGCGTTCTTGTCATGAAGTAGCAGGGAGAGAGCTGGGTCCTTCTCGATGGTGGCGAGATTCGTGGCGATTTTCAGGCGCAGGTCGCCCAGGACCCTGGACGTTTGCGCATCGGTGCCGACAGCGAAAACCAGCAGGCCTTCCCCGCCGACGCCGAAGTGGCCCTTCAGAGCCGCTTCCGCGCCCTCATCGAGGAACTTCTTGAAGCTGCTGGAGAGCCCTTCCTTGCCCCACTTGGCGTAGGGCAGACCCCCAGCGCCCAGCTGCCTGGCCTGGTCCTGCAAGTCGTCCAGCTGCTTGCGGCTGAGGGAACCGGCCGCCTCGCCGGGGAAGAACAGGCCGCGGACTCGGCGCTGCCCCTGGCTGTCGGCGGCGGCGCGGAAGAGGTTGAAGCCGCTGGCCGCAAACAACGGCGTGGCGTCCTGGATCTTCAGGCCGCAACGGAGGTCGGGCTTGTCGGAGCCGTACCACGCCATGGCGTCCTTGTAGGGCAGCCGCTGAAAGGGGGCCACGGCCTGCTTGCCCACCAGGGGGCAGAGCTCCACCATCAGGCCCTCGATCATGGCCTGCACATCCTCCTGGCGCACGAAACTCATCTCGATGTCGATCTGGGTGAACTCAGGCTGGCGGTCGGCGCGCAGGTCCTCATCGCGGAAGCAGCGGCAGATCTGCACATAGCGCTCGAAGCCCGACACCTGGAGCATCTGCTTGTAGAGCTGGGGGCTCTGGGGCAGGGCGAAGAACTCACCTGCGTGGACCCGACTGGGCACAAGGTAGTCCCGGGCGCCTTCCGGCGTGGACTTGCCGAGGATGGGCGTTTCGAACTCGACGAAATCGTGCTGCCGGAAATAATGGCGGGCGATGTTGGTGGTCTCGCTGCGAAGGATCATGTTGCGCTGCAGCTCTTCCCGACGAAGGTCCAGAAAGCGGTATTTCAGGCGCAGATCTTCGCCCACGCCCTCGTCCTCGAGCGGGAAGGGCAGCGGCGCGGCGGTGTTGAGGATGCGCAGGCCCGTGAGCCGGAGCTCGACGTCGCCCGTGGCCATGTTGGGATTCTTGCTCTCCCGCTCGGCCACCACGCCTTCGGCCGCCAGCACGAACTCGCTGCGCACGGCTTTGAGCTTGGCCAGCAGCTCGGGCTCGGCGGTCTCCTCGTTGGCCACCAGCTGCACCAGGCCCCAGCGGTCCCGCAGATCCAGGAAGACCAGCGAACCGAGGTTCCGGACGCGGCGGCACCAGCCCAGCAGGCGCACGGTCTGGCCCACGTGGTCGAGGCGCAGATCGCCATTGTGGTGGGTGCGTTGGAAGTCGCCGAGCCGATCGAGTTTCATAGCCTTCCAGGATCGCATCCCAGGCGGCAGGGCTCAAGACTGGGAACCGCGAAAGGAGCGAAAAGACGCGAAATCAAGGCCTCCGATTGTCGGCCTTGCTCTGACGACAAGCTTTATTGCCGTTCATCCGGGGTCGGAATGACCACTTGCCCCACCACGATGAACACTGAACTGGGTAACCAGATCTGCGAAAATCCTTGCCCGATTATCGGCCACGCTCAGCCTTGAAAGGGGATGGCTGAGTCTCACCGATAAGCAGGAACCCTTAATTCCTAGTGCAGAAAGGCTGTTTGCCGGTGATTCACGGTGATGGCAGTGATAAAGCAGGGCTGGTTCCCGCCTGGGCCCAGGCTGCATCTGAACGGCACAATCGCTGTGCATCACCGTGCATCACCGGCTGAATGCAGTTCTGCCTTTGCTGCTCATTCTCGGCATTCGCACCGGCCCTCAGGCCTCGCGCACGTGTGCAGAGCACCTGCCCTGCATTTTCCCTTTCGCGTTTCTCGCGGTTTCATTCCTCAGTGAGCCGCGACAACCTTGGCCCGGGACGCGGCCCGGGTCCGGCCCAGCCAGAGGCGGAAGCGATCCATGTAGAGGTAGATGACCGGCGTGGTGTAGAGGGTCAGGAGCTGGCTGAAGAGCAGACCACCCACGATGGCGATGCCCAGGGGCTGCCGCAGCTCGGAACCCGTGCCCATGCCGACGGCGAGGGGCAGGCCCCCCAGCAGGGCGGCCATGGTGGTCATGGTGATGGGGCGGAAACGCAGGAGGCAGGCCTGGAAGATGGCCCGCTCGGGAGTGACACCCTCCCGCCGCTCCACCTCGATGGCGAAGTCGATCATGAGGATGGCGTTCTTCTTGACGATGCCGATGAGCAGGATGATGCCGATGAAGGCGATGACGGTCAGTTCGGTGCGGCAGGCCAGCAGCGCCAGCAGGGCGCCCAGGCCGGCCGAGGGCAAGGTGGACAGGATGGTCATGGGATGGATGAGGCTCTCGTAGAGCATCCCCAGCACGATGAAGACGGCGAACAGGGCTGCGACCAGCAGCAGGGGCTGGTTGGAGAGCGAGGCCTTGAAGGCCTGGGCCGTGCCCATGAAGCTACCGCGCAGGGTGCCGGGCATGTGGATCTCCTGCTCCGCCTTGTCGATGGCCGCCACGGCATCGCCCAGGGCCACGCCGATGGGCAGGTTGAAGGAGAGGGTGACCGAGGGTAGCTGGCCCTGGTGGTTCACGGAGAGGGGCGTGTTCCGCCGATCCAGCGTCGTGAAGGCGCTGAGGGGAACCAGTTTGCCGGAATTGGAGCGGACGTAGGTGTGCCGGAGGCCGTCAGGGGTCTGCATGAAGGGGGAGTCCACCTCCATGACCACGTGGTACTGGTTCAAGCTCGTGTAGATGGTGGACACGAAGCGCTGGCCGAAGGCGTCGTAAAGGGTGGCGTCGATGGTCTGGGGCGTGATGCCCAGGCGGGCGGCCGTGGTCCGGTCGATGGTCAGGGAAGCCTCGAGCCCTTTGTTCTGCAAGTCCGAGTTGACGTCCGCCAGCTGGCGCAAGGTCTTGAGCTTGTTGAGTACCCTGGGTGCCCAGTCGAACAGCTCCCGGGCATCGTCGCCCTGGAGGGTGTATTGGTATTGGGTGCTGGAGGGGCGACCACCCAGCCGGAGGTCCTGGACGGGCTGCATGTAGAGCGTGCCGCCCACGATGTGGGCGGTCTTGCCCCGCAGCCGGGCGATGATCTGGTCGACGGTATCCTTGCGCTGGTTGTTCGGCTTGAGCGAGGTGAAGAGGCGGCCCGTGTTGCCGCTGCCCACGAAGGCCGTCACGCTCTCGATGGAGGGGTCCTGCTGCACGATGGCCACGTAATCGGTCATCAGCTTCTCCATGCCGGCGAAGGAGATGTCCTGGGAGGCCACGATGCTTCCCGTGACCCGCCCCGTGTCCTGCTGCGGGAAGAACCCCTTGGGGATGAACCAGTAGAGCGCCAGGGTGGTGACCACGGTGGCGACCCAGGTCATGGCGGTGACGAAGGGGTGCTTCAGCACCCAGGTCAGGGAGGTCTCGTAGTGGTGCATGATCCACTGGAAGACCCGCTCGCTGGCCTGGAAGAGCCGGCCATGCCTCTCCTCGGAGTGGGGGCGGAGGATCCTGGAACACATCATGGGCGTGGTGGTGAGCGAGACCACCATGGAGATGACGATGGCCACCGAGAGGGTGACCGCGAACTCCCGGAAGAGCCGGCCCACGATGCCGCCCATGAGCAGGATGGGGATGAAGACCGCGATGAGGGAGATGCTGATGGAGATGACGGTGAAGCCGATCTCCTTGGCGCCGTGCAGGGCCGCCTCCATGGGTTGCATGCCGTTCTCGAGGTGCCGCGTGATGTTTTCCACCACCACGATGGCGTCATCCACCACGAAGCCCGTGGCCACCGTCAGGGCCATGAGGGACAGGTTGTCGATGGTGTAGCCCAGCATGTACATGGCGCCGAAGGTGCCGATGAGGGAGATGGGCACGGCGACGCTGGGGATGAGCGTGGACCTCCAGCTGCGCAGGAACGCGAAGACGACGAGGATCACCAGGAGGATGGAGATGGTCAGGGCCAGCTGCACGTCCTTGACCGAGGCCCGGATGGTGCGGGTGGCATCGATGAGCACCTTCAGGTCCATGGCCGGGGGCAGGGAGGCCTGCATCTGGGGCAGGATGGCCTTCACGCGATCCACGGTCTCGATGATGTTGGCGTCTGGCTGCCGGAAGATCGGTACCATGATGGCGGGGATGCCGTTGGACAGGCCGCTGTTGCGGACGTTCTCCACCGAGTCGGTCACCCGGGCCACATCGGCCAGGCGCACGGCGCTGCCCTGCCGGTAGCGGAGGATGAGGGGCCGGTAGTCCTCGGCCTTCATCATCTGGTCCGTGGTGGAGATGGACCAGGTATTGCTCCCGTTGGACAGGTCGCCCTTGGGCTGGTTCAGGTTGGCTGCGCCGATGGCCGTTCGGATATCAGCCAGAGCCAGGCCCTGGGCATTCAGCAGGGCCGGATTCACGTCCACACGCACGGCGGGCAGGGCGCCACCCCACACGAAGACTTGGCCCACGCCCTGGACCTGTGACAGCTTCTGCTGCAGCACCGAGGAGGCGATGTCGTACATGCGTTCCCGGGGGATGATCTTCGAGGTGAGCGCCAGGAGCATGATTGGCGAATCGGCGGGATTCACCTTGCGGTACGAGGGGTTGTTTGGGAGGTTGGCCGGCAGGTTGCCCTGAGCCGCATTGATGGCCGCCTGGACGTCGCGGGCGGCGGCGTCGATGTTGCGGTTCAGGTCGAACTGCAGGGTGATGTTCGTGGAGCCCAGGGAACTGGCCGAGGTCATCTCCGTGATGCCGGCGACTCGTCCGAACTGGCGTTCCAGGGGCGTGGCCACCGAGGAGGCCATGGTCTCGGGGCTGGCGCCAGGCAGGCCCGCGGAAACCTGGATGGTGGGGAATTCCACCTGGGGCAGGGGCGCCACTGGCAGGAACTGGTAGGCGATGCCGCCCAGCAGGGCCAGGGCTACGGTCAGCAGCGTGGTGGCCACCGGTCTACGGATGAAGGGGGTCGAGATGCTCATAGTCTCGGCTCCAGGCGTGCCGCCTGGAGATAGGCGCCGCTGACGCGGCGCGAAGAGATGGGGTGGCGGGGGGCCATCAGCTGCCCTGTTTTTCCGGCGAAGCCGCAGCTGCGCCGCGCAAGCGGCGCAGCCTTCGCGCAAGCCGATCAAAGGCGAGATAAATGACGGGCGTCGTGTAGAGGGTCAGCACCTGGCTGAAGATGAGGCCACCCACGATGACGATGCCCAGGGGCCGCCGTAGTTCCGAGCCCACGCCCGAGCCCAGGGCCAGGGGCACGCCGCCCAGCATGGCGGCCAGGGTGGTCATGATGATGGGCCGGAAGCGCAGCAGCGAGGCCTGGTAGATGGCCTCCTCCGGGGGCAGGCCCTGCTTGCGTTCCGCATCCAGGGCGAAGTCGATCATCATGATGGCGTTTTTCTCGACGATGCCGATGAGCAGGATGATGCCGATGAGGGCAATGACGCTGAAATCAGTGCGGCAGAGCATGAGGGAGAGCAGGGCGCCCACCCCGGCCGAGGGCAGGGTCGAAAGGATTGTGATGGGGTGGATGTAGCTTTCGTACAGCACGCCCAGCAGGATGTAGACGGTCAGGACCGCGGCCAGGATCAACAGAGGCGTGTTGGTGAGCGAGGCGCCAAAGGCCTGGGCGGTGCCCTGGAAGCCGGCCTTCAGGCTGGGCGGCAGGTCCAGGTCCTGGCGCACCAGGTTGATGGCCTTCACGGCATCGCCGAGGGAGGCGCCGGGGGCCAGGTTGAAGGAGAGCGTGGCCGTGGGGAACTGGCCCTGGTGGTTCACAGCCAGGGGCGCGGTGACGATCTCCATCCGGGTGAAGGCGCTGATGGGGACGGAGCCGCCGGAGCCGGAACGGACATAGAGGTTCTGGAGATCTTCCGGGCGCTGGTACTGCCCGGGCGGGGCCTCCAGCACGACGCGGTACTGGTTCAACTGGGTGAACATGGTCGAAATCTGCCGCTGGCCGAAGGCATCGTAGAGCGCGTCGTCCAGCATCTGGGGTGTGATGCCCAGGCGCGAGGCGCTGGTCCGATCGAGCGTGAGGCGCACCTGGAGACCGGCGTTCTGCTGGTCGCTGGCCACGTCGCGCAGTTCCGGGATGGCCGAGAGCCGCTCCACGATCCGGGGCACCCACTCGCCCAGCTCTTTGGCATCAGCATCCTCCAAGGTGTACTGGTACTGGGTGCGGCTGACGCGATCTTCCACCGTGAGATCCTGGATGGGCTGCAGGTAGAGACGGATGCCCTCGACCTTCGCCAGCACCGGACGCAGTCGGTGGATGACCTCGCTGGCGCTCAGTCCGCGCTCATCGAGGGGCTTGAGGTTGATCTGGATGCGGCCGCTGTTGAGGGTGGTGTTGGTGCCATCGATGCCGATGAAGGAGGACAGGCTCTCCACGGCGGGGTCCTTGAGGATTTCCGTCGAAAGCACCTGCTGGCGTTCGGCCATGGCGGCGAAGGAGATGGTCTGCGGCGCTTCGGAGATGCCCAGGATCACCCCCGTGTCCTGCACGGGGAAGAAGCCCTTGGGAATGGCGATGTAGAGCAGCACCGTGGAAACCAGGGTGGCCAAGGCAACGATCAGGGTGCCGGTCTGGTGTTGGAGTACCCAGGTGAGGGTGCGGCCATAGAAGGCGATGACCCGCTGGAAGACGCGCTCAGAGGACTGGTAGAAACGCCCCTGTTCCTCGGGCGGTGTGTGCTTCAGCAGCTTGGCGCACATCATGGGCGTGAGCGTCAGGGACACGACGGCGGACACCAGGATGGTCACGCTGAGGGTGACCGCGAACTCCCGGAAGAGGCGGCCCACGATGTCGCCCATGAAGAGCAGCGGAATGAGCACCGCGATGAGGGAGACGGTCAACGACAAGATGGTGAAGCCGATCTGCTCCGAGCCCTTCAGCGCCGCCTGGAGGGGGGATTCCCCTTCCTCGATGTAGCGCATGATGTTCTCGATCATCACGATGGCGTCATCCACCACGAAGCCCGTCGAGATCGTCAAGGCCATGAGGGTGAGGTTGTTGAGGCTGTAGCCCAGCACGTACATCACCGCGAAGGTCCCCACCAGCGAGAGTGGCACGGCCACGCTGGGGATGACGGTGGCGGCCAGGGTGCGCAGGAACAGGAAGATCACCATGACCACCAGGGCGATGGTGAGCATCAGCTCGAATTCCACATCTTCCACCGAGGCCCGGATGGTGACGGTGCGGTCCGTGAGGACGGTGAGTTCCACGGCGGCCGGCAGGGAGCCGCGGAGCTGCGGCAGCAGGGCCTTGACCCGGTTGACCACGGCGATGATGTTGGCACCGGGTTGCCGCTGGATGTTGAGGATGACGGCGGGCGCGAGATCCGGACCAGGCTTTGCCTGGGCCGGGCTCAGGGGGCCAGGGGGGGGCATCTGGGGCTCAGTTGCACCAGGTGCCCCCCCCTGATGAGATTGCCCCTTCCAGGCGGCCAGGCGGGAGTTCTCCACGCCGTCAGTCACGAAGGCGACCTCGGAGAGGGTGACCGGGGCGCCGTTCTTGTAGGCCACGATGAGCGGGCGGTAGTCGTCGCTGGTGAGCAGCTGGTCATTGGCGCCGATGGCGTAGGCCTGGCGCAGGCCATCGAAGCTGCCTTTGGCCTGGTTCACGTTGCTGAGGCCCACGGCGGTTCGCACGTCACCCAAGGTGAGTCCATTGGCAGCCAGGGCTGCTGGGTTCGCCTGGATACGCACGGCGGGCTTCTGGCCACCGCTGATGCTGACCAGACCCACGCCCGGGAGCTGGGAGATCTTCTGGGCCAGGCGCGTGTCCGCGAAATCCTCCACCTTGGACAGGGGCAAGGTCTTCGAGGTCAGGGCCAGGGTGAGGATGGGTGAATCGGCGGGGTTGATCTTGCTGTAGATGGGGGGATTCGGGAGGTTGGCGGGCAGGTAGGTACCCGCGGCGTTCACGGCCGCCTGCACCTGCTGTTCGGCCACGTCGATGTTCAGGTCCAGCACGAACTGCAGCGTGATGACCGAACTGCCACCGGAGCTGGTGGAGGACATGCGGTTCAGGCCGGGCAGCTGGCCGAACTGACGCTCCAGGGGGGCCGTGATGGCCGAGGCCATCACGTCGGGGCTGGCGCCGGGGTAGAAGGTGACCACCTGGATGGTGGGGTAGTCCACCTGGGGCAAGGCTGATACTGGCAGCTGGAAGAAGGCCAGCACGCCCACCAGCAGCAGGCCAAACATCAGCAGCGAAGTCGCAATGGGCCGGAGGATGAAGGGCTTGGAGGGATTCATCTACCAATCCCCTGCGAAACAACCGGACTGAAAAAGCGGAACACAGAAGACACAGAGGACACAGAGGAGTACAGAGGGCCACAGAGGAAAGCACTGGTTACGGAAGGCATGGAGGACGAAAGAGAATCCCTGCAGGGGGCGGGGGTCTCTGCTCCATCCACAACCATCAAGTTGGTGAACACGGTGAGAAGATGCACTGAAACCACTCTGCGGCCGTTCTCTGTGTCTTCTGTGGCCTTCTGTGTCCTCTGCGTTCCCACTCTTTTTGAGATCCAGGAATGAGCCATCGCTCAACCCTTCGCGCCGGGGGGCTTGGGGAGGGCCACCTTGCTGCCGGGGCGCAGCTTTTCGAGGCCATCGGTGACGACGGTCTCGCCGCCGGCCAGACCTTTACTCACGGCGGAGTCGTCCCCATCGGTGCCCCGTACTTCGATGTTCCGCAGGTCCACGGTGCCATCGGCCTTGACCAGGTAGACAAAGGACCCCTGCGGCCCGCGCTGGATGGCGGCCGTGGGGATGATCACGACACCGCGCAAGGTATCCACCAGCAGCTGCGCGTTCACGAATTGATTGGGGAAGAGGGCCTTGTCTTCATTGGCGAAGAGGGCCTTCAGGCGCACGGTGCCCGTGGTGGGATCCACCTGGTTGTCGATGGCGGCGAGGGTGCCGCTGCCGAGCCGTGATTTGAGATCCCGGTCCCAAGCCTCCACCTTCAAACGGGTGGTCTTGGCGTTCTGGGTCAGCACCTGCTGGATGTTGTCGGCCGGCACCGCGAAGACCACGTTGATGGGCTGGATGGGGGCGATGGTGACCAGTCCGTTGGCATCGGAGGCGTGCACCATGTTGCCGACGTCCACCAGGCGCAGGCCCACCCGGCCCGAGATGGGGGCCGTGATGCGGCTGTACACCAGATTCAGCTTCGCGCTCTCGACGGTGGCCTGATCCGCCTTGAGGGCCGCCTCGAACTGGGCCACGGAAGAAACCTGCGTGTCCAGCTGCTGGCTGGAAATGATGCCCTGCTTGACCAGCGACTGGAAGCGGTTCAGGTCGGCCTTCGCATTCAGATAGGCGGCCTGGTCCTTGGCGAACTGGCCCTCGGCCTGCATGAGCTGGACCTTGAAGGGACGGGGATCGATCTCCGCCAGGAGCGCGCCCGCCTTGACCATCTGGCCCTCGGTGAAGTCCACGTGCACCAGCTGGCCGTCCACGCGGCTCTTCAAGGTGACACTGTTCAGGGCGGTGACGGTGCCCAGCCCTGTGAGGCGCACGGCCATGTCGCCCTTCCGGGCCTGAGCCACGGCCACAGGTACGGCCCGGACGGCGTTCGCCGCGGGCTTCTTCCCACTGCGGAAGTAGAAGAACAGCACCAGCAAGAAGGCTCCGCCGAGGATGGCCCAGAGGCGCCAGCCCCGCAGGAAGGCAGGCCGGGAGGATTCAGTGGGGATGGTATCGGCAGCAATCATGGGAGGGGAGGCCTTTGGGATCGGATCCGTTGGAAGACGTGGGACGGGATGGCTTCAGCGGGGCAAGGGGCGGGCTGGTCCAGGAAGGCGGATCGGGGCCGGCTGTGGGGTCACAGCGGGAACGGCAGGGATCAGGAGGCCACGGATTGAACCTTGGCCGAGGCGGCGGTCGCATCACCAGAACCGGGAAGTCTCATGAACATCTCGTCCAGGTTGGCGATCATGGCGAGCATCCCCTGGCGGAGGATTGCCTGCTGGCCGGCGTCGAGCCCTGCCACCAGGCCGGCCTTGAGTTCACTGGCCAGGAGCTGCAGTTCCAGGGCCAGGGGCAGGGCGTCGGGTGCCAGGCTGATGAGGATGCGGCGGCCATGGCTGGGATCCGCCTTGGCCAGCAGCAGCCCCCGGCCCACCATGGCCTTTACCACGCGGCTGGCCGTGGGATCGTCCATCCAGACCTTCTGCCCCAGGGGATGCAGGGACATGGGCCCCTGCTCCAGGAGCACGAGCATGACCCAGAACTGCTGGAGCGTCAGGTTGTGGGACACAAGCCGGGCAGCCACAACGTACTTCAGACGGCGGCGCACCGCGGCGGCCAGGGTGCCGAGGCCGGCGTCCACAAGGTTGTCGGGCATGGGTTCTTGCATAAGCAAGAAGCTTCAGCCCGCACAAGCCTCGTGTCAATGGGTATGAATAGGCCTTCTATGTACGGGGCCCTGGTGGGGCGGGGTTACTTCCCGCGCGCGCCGGGCCGGGAGGGGTGGCGTCCACTGCTCACGCCCCGGGGGGCCGAGCTGGAACTTGGGCGGGGCCCGCGGGCGGGCCCGCGGCTGCGACTGCCGCCACCGCCCTGCCGACCGGTCTGGATGGGCTCGGCGGGGATGCTGGGATCCGGGGCGTAGCCCGAGATGACGTCCTTGGTGAGGGTCTTGCGGAGCAGCTTCTCGATGTCCTTCAGCAGACCCTGCTCATCCACGCAGACCAGCGAAAGGGCTTCGCCTTCGGCGCCCGCGCGGCCCGTGCGGCCGATGCGGTGGATGTAGTCCTCGGGCACCTGGGGCAGCTCGTAGTTGACCACGTGGGGCAGGGTGTCGATGTCCAGGCCGCGCGCGGCGATGTCCGTGGCCACCAGGACGCGGACCGCGCCCTTCTTGAAATCCTCCAGGGCCTTGATGCGCTGGGGCTGGCTCTTGTTGCCGTGGATGGCCAGGGAGCTGATGCCGTCCTTGTCGAGCTGCTCGGAGAGGCGGTTGGCGCCGTGCTTGGTGCGGGTGAACACCAGCACCTGCTGGAGCTTCCGGCTGGTGATCAGGTGGGAGAGCAGGGCGCGCTTGCGCTCGCGGTCCACGGGGTGGACGATCTGGCGGACCAGCTCGGCGGCGGTGTTCTGGGGCGTGATCTGGACTGTGGCGGGCGTCCGCAGGAACTTGGACGCCAGCTCCTTGATCTCGTCCGTGAAGGTGGCCGAGAAGAGCAGGGTCTGCTTCTTGGCGGGCAGCAGCGCGAGGATCTTCTGGATGTCCCGGATGAAGCCCATGTCGAGCATGCGGTCGGCCTCGTCCAGCACCAGGATCTCGAGCTGGCTGAAGTTGAGGTTGCCCTGGCCCTGGTGGTCCAGCAGGCGGCCCGGCGTGGCCACGACGATCTCGACGCCGGCGCGCAACGCCTTGGTCTGGGGATTGATGTTCACGCCACCGAAGATGGTGGTGCTGCGCAGGGGGATGTGCTTGCCGTAGGTGCGGACGCTCTCCTCCACCTGCATGGCCAGTTCGCGGGTGGGGGTGAGGATGAGGGCGCGGATGGGGTGGCGCGCGGGGGAAGCCGAGCTGGTGGCGTGGTG
>JBBRZL010000086.1:0-14660 GCA_038236735.1 Holophagales bacterium
AGGTGAGACGCTCCTCCAGCACGGGGTAGGCCTCTTCGAAGACGAAAACCTCGTCCACCAGGGCCAGGAGGTCGGTCTCCAGCGCTGGGTCCATGGGATAGGCGGCCACTTCCAGCCGGGGCAGGGCGAGCAGTTCGGGGTATTCCAGGGCCAGCTGCAGGAAGTAGGCGCGCCCCATGCCGGCCAGGGCCACGCCCCGGCGCTGGGTGCCCGGCACCAGCCGGTTCAGGGGCGCCAGCTGTTCGACCATGGCCGGATGCTTGGCCAGCAGGTCCAGGTAGCGGCGCCGGGCATTGGAGGGGATGAGCACCCAGTTCTGGATGGTGTCCTTGGGGGCGACGCCCAGGCCCGTGGGGGGCAGCGTCGCACGGCGGAGCAGGGCGGCGCGGCAGTGGGCCAGACGGGTGACCAGGCGCACCATGACCGGCACCTGCAGGGCCTCGGACAGCTCGAAGGCGCGGCCGGTGAAGTCATAGCACTCCTGCACCGTGCTGGGCTCCAGCACGGGCAGCCAGGCGAACTTGGCCAGGCGCCGGCTGTCCTGCTCATTCTGGCTGCTGTGCATGCCGGGATCGTCAGCCACCAGCAGCACCAGGCCGCCGTTCACGCCGGTGAGCGCCGAATTGGCGTAGGCGTCCATGGCCACGTTGAGGCCCACGTGCTTCATGGTGACCAGGCTGCGGTGTCCGGCGTAGCTCATGCCCAGGGCCAGGTCGTAGGCCACCTTCTCGTTGGCCGCCCAGTGGGCCACCCGGGCCCCGGTGCCAGCCTTGGCCTCGGCGTGGATCATGGCCTCGACGAACTCGAACCCTTCGGTGGAGGGCGTGCCCGGGTATCCGAACGCGCCCATGATGCCGGCATCGAAGGCGGCGCAACCCACCGCTTCGACCCCCAGTGCGAGGGTGCTCTGAGCCATGTCGACCTCCAGCCTTCTCAAGCAAGCAGTATGTGGAGCACGGCCAGTGCCAGGGGTCACACGGAGGGCCTGGGCGCAGTCCCGGGAAGGGTGATTCGTCGCGACCGACCCGGTTCCAAAAAAAGCAAAGGAACCCCGGAACCTTTTTCTGTGCGCCCCGTCACAACATTGTCGGACCCGACAGCTTTTGTTGCTTCAACATTCAAGATTGCGATCGTTTTTATACTTATCAACAAACAAATAATACAATTATTATCAGATTTTACATGTTTTATTGCATTGTCACGAATGTGTCCATCATGCATTCCATACAACCATGAAGGTATGTCACAACCATGCATTGATCCGCTTGTGGTCGACTAACTCTGTGCCTAGTCTCGATGCTGACCTGTGCATCAGTTCCCGACTTTCGAGGCGCCGGTTGCCCCGCGAAATCCAGGAGGTTCCGCATGACATCAATCACCGTCAACCGGCTCCAGGGGAATGTCACCCACTCCCCATTCGTCTTCTAGAACGGCCCGCGCACCGCGCATTGCGAGATGAGGCGAATCATGAAACGACACACCTACGTGGCCCTGCTTGCCACCTTATTGTCAGCCACGGCATGGGGCCAGGAGGTGAGCCTTTATGGCACCACCATGGCTGAACTGTCGAAGGCGGAGACTCCCGGCCTCGACAAGAACTTCAACACGCCAGGCACCCAGTTCTTCCAGTACCTGGGCATCGACGCCACGAAGCTGGGCTCCGACAACCTGTCGCTGCACATCTTCGGCTGGGGCAAGACCGACTTCGCCCAGTCCGACAACTTCGAGGGGACCAAGGGCGGCAGCTACCTGAACCACGCCTACCTTCAGTACCAGTTCAACCAGGCCAATGCCGAGATCAAGGCGGGCCGGTTCACCGCGTACCAGAGCACTGGCTTCGAGCAGATCGACGGCGTCAGCGCCCGCACCGATCTCCGTGGCGGCTTCACGGTGTCCGCCTTCGCCGGCATGCCCGTCCTCTTCAGGACCGTGGACCTCGCCAGCCAGACCGAGTACGACCGCCAGCGCGACGTCATCTTTGGCACCCGCCTCGGCTGGCGCATGCAGAAGATCGGTGAAATCGGCGTCTCCTACCTGCAGGACGGATCCAAGAACCCCAGCAGCCTCGCTGGCCCCTCTGCCGTCGACTACACCCGCAAGCAGCTGGGCGTCGACCTCCTGGTCGCCCCGGTGACCATGTTCGACCTCCGCGGCCGCACGGTCTTCGATGTCGCCACCCACACTGATCCCGCCCCCGGCGTGGACCGCTCCCGCATCGCCGAGCACGACTACACCGCCACGGTGCGGCTCGGCGGCCAGTTCACCGTGTCCGCCAACTTCGCGGAACGGAACTTCTTCGCCTACTTCGCCGGCACCAACCTGCCCTCCCTCTTCCGCCAGGACGAGAAGGACAAGTTTGCGGGCCATGGCCTCAGCGTCACCTGGAACACCCCCTTCGTGGGCCTCCAGGCCGTGGCTGACTGGCGGCACATGCACCGCGAGACCTACGGTGACGTGAACCGCGGCGGCGGCGAGCTGCGCTGGTTCAACAGCGACAAGCAGGTTGCGATGGGCGCCGGCGCCCACTACACCAACGCCGCCAAGACCCTCCTGGTGGACGCCAGTAATCCTTCCCGCAGCCTCTCCAACGCCGAGGCCCGCGCCTGGGGCATGGTCACCAAGGACAAGTTCACCGGCAGCCTCGATATCATCGTCCAGAAGTTCAAGGCGGACAATCCGTACATGGCAGGCCTCAAGACCGTCCACGAAGCCGTCGCTTCGCTCGGCTACCAGGCGACCTCGAGCATCAAGGTCTCCGGCGACCTCAGCCACGGCAGCACCCCCGCCGCCAAGAACGAGACCCGCGGGCTGCTGAAGGCCGAATACCGATTTGGCTTTAGTAAGAGCAAGAAGGGAGGTCAGTAATGGCCCGTAAAACTGTTCTCCAGGTGCTCGGCATCGTGCTGGGACTCGGCGTGCTCATGGCCTGCAGCCTCGTCTCGCCTGAGACCAGCTTCGCCCGCACCCACCCCGATGGCGTCGGCTCCGGCCGCCCCATCTGCTCCGAATGCCACACCAACGATGTCGCCAAGGGCGCCCTCAAGCCCTACGCGTCCTTCGATCACACGCCCACCTTCGTGAAGGACCACCGGTTCCAGGCGACCCAGGATTCCGGTACCTGCGCCTCCTGCCACGCCCCGTCCTTCTGTGTGGACTGCCACGGCGGCAAGGTGGCCCTGAAGCCCGCGACCATGCTGGGCGACCGTCCTGACCGCATGGCCCCGCACCGCGGCGATTTCCTCACCATGCACAAGATCGAAGGCAAGCTGGATCCCTCCAGCTGCTACACCTGCCACGGTCGGGCCAACAACGATAAGTGCCGAGCTTGTCACAAGTAGTCATCCGCTGAGTCGAAGGGGAAGACCATGAGCAGAACGAAATTCATGTTGGGAAGCTGTTTTGCGCTGGCCCTCACGCTCCTCGCGTGGGGCTGTGCCGGGACCGCCGGAAACGCAGTCCCGCTCGCTCCGGAAACGGGCCAGCATCCGACCACCTGGATCCAGGATCACTGGGCCCAGTACACGAAATCGCCCGAGCAATGCCGTACCTGCCACGGGTCCACCTCGGATCCCGCCCAGGCGGGTGGCATCTCCAAGGTGAGCTGCTTCGACTGCCACACGGCAGTGAACCACCCCGCCAACTGGGCCGCTCCCGGCCAGCATGGCCGGCTCGGTGCCCAGCTGCCGCCCAGCGCAGACCCCAAGGCCATGGTGGGCTTCGCCCACTGCACCAAGTGCCACGGGGATGATTACAGCGGCGGCATCTCCACCATTTCCTGCAAGGCCTGCCACACCAAGGCCCCGCACCCCGACAAGCCCTGGCACGGGACCACCGGTACCCGTACCAACCACACCGCCACCAACTTCAACAACGCACCCGAGTGCTTCAAGTGCCACAAGGACGGGGCCAACTCGACCTTCAAGCCCCTGGCGCCCCCCGCTGCCGGCGCTCTGCCCGGCTGCTTCAACACCACCATGTGCCACGCATCCTAGCTCCTCGTCATGTGCCGTTTGCATCCAGACGGACCATGCTGGCCATGACATCACGCAGGAGGTGGATATCTGGCTGACCGAACACCCTCACCCTCCACAGTCCAACCACGCTTCACCAACTAACACGGAGAATGGAATATGAAGCATCGTCCTCTGAAACAGCTCTGCGGCCTGCTCGCCTCCGCAGCGATCGCCCTCGTGCTGATCGGTTGTAACGGGAAGGCCGGCCAGAATGGCACCAACGGCACGAACGGCACCCCCGGCACCCCGGGCACCCCTGGCCCCGTCTACGCCGCCGATATCACCACCTACTCGCCGGACGACTGGGCTGCCCTCACCCTCAAGGGCACCGTCACCAAGGTCACCACCGGTGCCTCGACGGTCGTGAACTTCACGGTCGCCGACGGCCACAACGTGCCTGTCAAGGGCTTCGGCCAGTTCACCTCCAAGACCGCCACGGCCGGCTTCGCGGGCTACCCGAACCTCGGCTTCGCCCTGGCCAAGCTGGTGCCCGGCGCCGCCAACAGCCCCGACCGCTGGGTCAGCTACATGGTGACCGGCAACCCCACCGCCGCGCTGCCCACCGTCTGGACCCCTGGCAAGCCCAGCACCGACAACACCGGCACCCTGGTGGATAACGGCGACGGCACCTACGTCTACACCTTCCGCCACGACATCACCCAGGCCGCCGCCCAGCTGGCCGCCTACACTTATGACGCCACCAAGAATCAGATCAAGACCGACCTGGACGACGTGAGTTACCAGCCCACGCTCACCCACCGCCTCACCCTCTACGTGGGCGGCATCGCCCGCGGCACCGGTTCGGCCGCCGCCGGCGACCGTTCCTTCAACACGCCCGATGGCTCCGATAGTGGCGTCAAGGGCGTCTACATCCTGAACCCCGCCAACGACGTCTACGACTTCGTGCCCAGCACCGGCACCAAAGTGGCCTCCGGCAAGGAGATCACCTCCGTCGACAAGTGCTTCACTTGCCACGCCAAGTTCGAGTTCCACGCTGGCGGCCGGCAGGACACCCGGTACTGCGTGGTCTGCCACACCGACCAGCGCAAGTACGGCGTCAAGGATGCCACCGTCACCGTCACTCCCGGTGCTGCCGCCGACCACTCCCAGGACACCATCGCCGTCACTGGCGAAAGCGGCAAGTTCCGCGGTCTGGCCACGGGCGATTTCACCAGCTTCATCCACCGGCTCCACCGCGGTGAAGAGCTGACTGTCTCGGGCTACGCCTACGCGGGCCTCGGCTTTGACGCCACCTACCCCCAGGATCAGCGCAACTGCATCAAGTGCCACACCGCCTCCACTGCCACCCCCCAGGGTGACAACTGGAACACCAAGCCCAGCCGTCTGGCTTGCGGCGGCTGCCACGACAAGATCGACTTCGTCACCGGCTACGGCCACTGGGCCGGCACCGCCGGCGCCGCCGCCCCTCAACTGGACGATACCAACTGCATCGGCTGCCACACCACCGCCTACATCAAGGCCGATCACGTCCCCGTGGTGGCTCCCAATTCCAACAATGCCTGGCTCGTGGCTGGCGGCAACTCCAACACCAACGCCTCCTTCGTAGCCGCCTTCACCAACAACCTGCCCGCGCCCGCCAAGGTCATCACCTGGGACCTCAAGAGCGTGGCCGTGAACGCCACCCAGCAGCCGGTCTTTGTCTTCCGGTTCCTGAACAGCACCACCAGCCCCGCCGTGCCCGTCGTCTTCAATGCCGCGCCTGCCGCTGCTGATGGCACCGTCGAACTGGTCACCCTGCCCGATGGTACCAACTTCGTGGGTGGCCCCAGCGTCTACCTGGCCTTCGCGGTTCCCCAGGACGGCATCGCTGTTCCGGCCGATCCCAATGCCACCGTCAGCGGCTATGTCCGCAACATCTGGAACAAGACCGCGGTGACGAATTCCGCTCCTAGCGGCTCTACGGCCAATGTGCCCACCGGCACCATGACCGGGCCTGATGCCAGCGGTTACTACACGCTGACCCTCACCGCCTACAAGATCCCCACCAATGCCACCCAGATCGTCGGCGGCATCGGCTACACCTACGGCATCGGCACCATCGCCGCCGCCTTCAACACCCAACCCCTGACCCAGATCAGCAACCTCAGCGCCGGTCTGCCGCCCTGGATGGCGAACCTCTACAGCTACACCCCCAAGACTGCCACGCTGGGCACCGGCCAGGGCGGACTCTCCGTGCCTGCCCCCAACGTCTGGAAGCAGGCCACCGTCCCGACCGGCTTCGCCGCTGCGTCCACCCGTCGCAAGATCGTGGACAACGCCCTGTGCAACGCCTGCCATGGCAAGATGGGCGTCTTCACCAATGCCGTATTCCATGCGGGCCAGCGCAACGATGCTGAGACCTGCGTCTGGTGCCACAACACCGACCGCGTCAACAGCGGCTGGGGTGTGAACATCAAGGACGCCGTGCACTCCATCCACGGCGCCGGCAAGCGGATGAATTTGTACTCATGGGAATACACCGCTGGGGACAGCTACTGGAAGACCACCTACCCCAGCCCGCTCAATAACTGCGAGATCTGCCACGTCAAGGGCTCGTACGACTTCGACAATGCCAAGAATGCTGGCGCCGTGCCGAACCTGCTCTGGACCACCACCG
This sequence comes from Holophagales bacterium, assembly GCA_038236735.1. GTDB lineage: Bacteria > Acidobacteriota > Holophagae > Holophagales > Holophagaceae > Geothrix. Next base: position 6,631 of record JBBRZL010000086.1, read on the forward strand.
CCACTGCCCAGGGCACTACCACCACCCCCGGGACCTACCTCGGCATCGCCACCACCACCGGTTACGGTGCGGGCAGCTTGGTCATCACCACCGGCACAGAAGTCATCACGACCGGCAACCAGGCGATTTCGCCCTTTGTCGCCGCCGGCGCCAACTACGGTGCGGGTTATGGCACGAACTTCCTGGCGGCCAATGCCGGCGCCACCACCCGTGAGGCTGCGGGCGCCACGCTGGTCAACTCGCCCTATGTGGGCGCCTGCACCGGCTGCCACGACAGCAACATGGCCCTCGACCACATGCGGACCAACGGCGGCTCCTTCTACGCCACCCGCAGCTCCGTCATCGATCCCACCACCAGCACCTTTGACGTCAAGAAGCAGGAACAGTGCTTCCTCTGTCACTCCGCTGGCAAGGTGGCCGATGTCCAGGCCGTGCATATGAACTTCAAGTAGCCTCCCCATCCGGAACGCGGCTCATCGCGCTCCGGAACGATTTCAAGGCAGCAGCAAAACGACCCCGATGCCACCTGCACCGGGGTCGTTTTCAATGCGGCCTCGGTGCTTGGCGACCCCGTTGTGACGGGCGCCGGCGCTGCCCATGCGACCATCATGACTGTTGAAGACGAGGTGAACGATGTCCCGTACTCTGCTCAAGCCCACCCTGCTGCTGGCGGCCCTGCTGCTGGTGGCCAGTCCCAGCTGGGGCGCCCAGGATCCCAAGCCCGCGCCCACCAACCCCGAGGCGGTGCCGGCCAAACCCGCGGTGCCCGCCCAGGCCGCAAAGCCGGCCGCCAAGGAGGCCAAGGCCGCCGCCAAAACGAAAAAGGACTCCGCTGCACCGGTCAAGCCTTCCAAGGCCGCCACCAAGAAGCCCGCTCATCCTCCGAACTACATGCTCGGCGAGACGCCCTCTTCGAAGAGCACTGCCAAGGCCCCCGCGAAGCCCCGGTTCAAGCCACGGAAGAAGACGGCCAAGAACCCCACCGGAAAGTGGCTCGACGTCAACACGGCCACCAAGGAAGAGCTCAAACAGCTCCCAGGCATCTTCGACGCGGAGGCGGACAAGATCATCGCGAAGCGTCCCTACAAGAGCAAGGCGGGCCTCCTGGTGGACGCCGGCCTCACCGGCGCCCAGTACTTCGGCATCAAGGACCGTGTCATCGCCGGCCAGCCTCGCCCCAAATAGACCCAGCAACCGCGGTTCGAGTGGATAGGCCAGGGCCCCCGTGGCGTCGGAGGCCCTGGTTTTTTTCCGGCAGACCCCAGGCGGGTGTGATGAAAGTCACAAGGGTGGTTGACGCATTAGATTACCGGAGCATCTTCATTACTAAGGCTTGTATTGACACTGCCTTTGCTGGAGGTCCACATGCTTCCGCTCTCCCAGACTACGGGTTACGCAGTACGCGCGCTCTGTTGCCTTCAGGAACCCGGCGGCCAGCCGGTGCTGGTGGAGGAAGTGGCTGAATCCACGGGCATCCCCCGCTCCTACCTCTCCAAGCTGATCCACAAGCTGGCCAAGAAGGGTCTCGTGAAGGCGCGCCGGGGCCACCACGGGGGCGTGGTGCTGGGGAAGCCCTCGATCGAGATCACGCTGGAGGAACTGTCCGAGGCCATCGACGGGGTGGCTTGGCAGAAGCGCTGCCTCATGGGCCTCATGGGCTGCTCGGAGGGGGCCCCCTGCGTCCTGCACGACTTCTGGCACGAAACCCTGGAGCAGATCCTGGCCCGCCTGCGTTCGGTCACCCTGGCGGACCTGGCTCGACATCACGATCCCGGCGTGGAGGCCTTCCGCGAGCACCACGGGATGGCGAACCTGGCGGACCCGCAGCCGGTGGAACGGGAGCTGGTCGCGCACGAGTAGGGCCTTCGGCGGATTGTGGTGTTGCAGGCGGGGCTCTCGAAAGCCCAGATGAACTAGCCACCGGCCGGAAACCGGAAAGCCTGAGCAGCAAAAGAACAGGCCGCCTACTGGGCGGCCTGTTCGTGACGGGTCGGAGAAGGATTCAGGCTTTCTCTTTCTTGGCAGGAGCCTTCTTGGCAGCCGCAGGCTTCTTCGCCGCAGGCTTCTTCGCGGCGGGCTTCTTCGTGCGGGGCTTGGCCTTCCGCTCGGGCAGCGCGTCCGCCAAGCGCCAGGTGCGGCTCTGGCCTTCGAAGGTGCGGATCTCTTCGAGGGAGATCTCCTTCAGGCAGCGGTGGATGTGATCGCGCTCGGCCTTCCAGAAGGTGTGGGAGGGGCAGGCCCGCTCGTCCGAACAGTCCTTGAAGCCCAGCAGGCACTGGTTCCGCCATTCGGAACCATCCACGGCCTCGGCGATGAGATCGAGCGTGATCTCCTTGGCGGGCAGGGACAGCACGACGCCGCCCTTGTTGCCGCGCTTCGCCATCACCAGGCCCACCTTCGCGAGCTTGTGGATCATCTTCGACAGGTACGGCCGGGGAAAGCCCGTGCGCGCCGCAACGTCCACCACGAGCGTGGGTTTGCCGCCGGGATCTTCGAGGCAGCTCATGGCCAGGACCGCATAACCGGAGGACTGGGATAATGGAAGCATGGTCACCTGCGCAGAGGGGTGAGGGTGGGTGGGTGGTTGAAATGATAGACGATCTTCTGGTCAAACACATTCATTGAGTGCGATTTTCATCACATTACAGAAAACCCCCGGCGGAGCGGGGGTTTTCTGCCGTAAAGGTTTCGTTAGGGTTTCCAGCCGTTCAGGATGCGCATGTAGTTGGCCCGGGTGAAGGCCTGGGGATTGGGGCTCTTCAAAAGGCTCATGCTGCCGCGGGCCTGGGCCAGGGATTCGTACTCGTGCTCCTCGAGCCATTCGGCCAGGCCCGCCCGGGCTTGGGCCAGCCGCTCGGGACCATGGATGAGGAGGGCGGACACCATCTGCACGGCGTCCGCACCGGCCATGACGGCCTTGAGGGCGCCAATGCCGTCATGCACGCCGCCGGTGACGGCGAGACTACCCTTGACCCGTCCATGGAGCATGGCGAGCCAGCGCAGGCGGAGCAGCAGGTCGCCGGGGCCCGAGAGCTGGAGGCTGGGCTCGGCCACCAGTTCTTCGACGTTGATGTCGGGCTGGAAGAAGCGGTTGAAGAGCACCAGGCCATCGGCACCCGCGGCTTCCAGTTCCAGGGCGAAGTGCGCCAAGGCGGAGAAATAGGGCGAGAGCTTCACGGCGACGGGGATCTTCACTTCAGCCTTCACGGCCTTTACGATGTCGAGGGTGCGTTTTTCGACTTCGGTGGAGGTTTCACTGGCATCGGTGGGGATGTAGTAGACGTTCAGCTCCAGAGCGTCCGCGCCGGCTTCCTGCATAAGCTTGCCATAGTGCAGCCAGCCCGCCGGCGTGGTGCCGTTGAGCGAAGCGATGACCGGGACGGCCACGGCCTTCTTGATGCGCTGAAGCTGTTCGAGGTACCCCTCCGGGCCGAGGCGGTATTCATCCGGGGCGGGGAAGAAGGAGAGGGCCTCGGCGCTGGTGTTCGAGGTGAGCGCCATGTCCATGATGGTGCCCTGCTCTTCGCGGGTGATCTGTTCTTCGAAGAGCGAGTGCATCACGATGGCCGAGGCGCCGGCGTCTTCCAGGCGCTTGACCATGCCCATGTCGTCGACCATGGGGGAGGCGCCCGCCATCAGGGGATGGGCGAGCTTGAGGCCGAGGTAGGTGGTCGAGAGGTTCATGTCGTCCCCCTTCACTTGGCCACGACGGACAGCTTGGCGAGCTGTTCGTAGACGGAATAACGGTTGGTGGTCTCGAGCTGGGCCTTATCCATGAGCTCCTTGAAGTGCTCGGGATTCTGCTGCTCGATCATGCGGTAGCGGGTCTCGTTGCGGGCGTACTGGAGCAGGGGGATCTTCGGCGCGCCGGAATCCATCTGCAGCGGGGCCTCGCCCTTCTCCAGGCGGCGGGGATCGAAGCGGAACAGGGGCCAGTGGCCGCAGTCCACGGCCAGTTTCTGCTGCTCGCAGCCGTGGGCCAGATCGTAGCCGTGGGCGATGCAGTGGCTGTAGGCCAGGATGAGGCTGGGCCCGTTGTAGGACTCGGCTTCCTGGAAGGCCTTGACCGTCTGCGCGTCGCGGAAGCCGAAGGCGACCTTGGCCACGTAGATGCCGCCGTAGGACATGGCGATCATGCTCAGGTCCTTCTTCGGCATGGCCTTGCCGGCCATGGCGAACTTGGCGCCCGCGCCCATGGGCGTGGCCTTGGAGGCCTGGCCGCCAGTGTTGGAGTAGACCTCGGTGTCGAGCACGAGCACGTTCACGTTGCGGCCCGTGGAGAGGACGTGGTCCAGGCCGCCGTAGCCGATGTCGTAGGCCCAGCCGTCGCCGCCCACGATCCAGATGCTCTTGTTGACCAGGTAGTCGGCCAGGTCGAGGAGCAGCTTCGCTTCGGGCTCCTTGAGGCCGGCCAGCTTCTGCTTGAGGGTTTCCACCCGCTCGCGCTGGGTCTTGATGCCGGCCTCAGTGGTCTGGTCGGCGGTGGCGATGGTGGTGATCAGTTCGTCCCCAAGCTGGGCGGCCAGTCGGTGCATCAGTTCGAGGGCGAACTCCTGGTGCTTGTCCACGGAGAGGCGCATGCCCAGGCCGAATTCGGCGTTGTCCTCGAAGAGGCTGTTGGCCCAGGCGGGGCCGCGGCCGTCCTTGTTGGTGGTGTAGGGCGTAGTGGGCAGGTTGCCACCATAGATGCTGGAACAGCCCGTGGCGTTGGCGATCATGGTGCGGTCGCCGAAGAGCTGGGTGAGCAGCTTGATGTAGGGCGTCTCGCCGCAGCCGGAGCAGGCGCCGCTGAACTCGAACAGGGGCTCCAGGAACTGGCTGCCCTTCATGTCCAGCTTGACCGTGGTGCGATCCACCTCGGGCAGGTTGAGGAAGAAGTCGAAGTTGGCCACTTCGGCTTCGCGCAGCGGGGCCTGGGCGACCATGTCGATGGCCTTGTGCTTGGGGTTGCTCTTGTCCTTGGCGGGGCAGACCTCGACGCAGAGGGTGCAGCCGGTGCAATCCTCGGGCGCCACCTGGATGGTGTACTTCTGGCCCTTGTACTCGGCGCCCTTGTAGTCCACGGCCTTGAAGGTGCCGGGGGCACCGGCCAGTTCGGCGGGCTGGTAAACCTTGGCGCGGATGGCGGCGTGGGGGCAGACCATCACGCACTTGTTGCACTGGATGCAGATGCCGGCATCCCACTCGGGGATCTCGAGGGCGATGTTGCGCTTTTCCCACTTGGTGGTGCCCACGGGCCAGGTGCCATCGATGGGGAAGGCGCTCACGGGCAGCAGGTCGCCCTTGCCCTCCATCATCACGGCGGTGACCCGCTGGACGAAGTCCGGGGCCTCGGTGGATACCATGGGCGGCCGCACACGGGTGGAGCTCACGGTCGTGGGGACCGTCACTTCGTAGAGGTTGGCCAGGGTCTCGTCCACGGCCAGGAAGTTCTGCTGCACGACAGCATCGCCCTTCTTGCCGTAGGTCTTCTTGATGGCCTTCTTGATGTGTTCGATGGCCTCCTCGCGGGGCAGGACGCCACTGATGGCAAAGAAGCAGGTCTGCATGATGGTGTTGATGCGTACGCCCATGCCGGTGTTCTTGGCTACTTCATAGGCATCAATCACGAAGAACTTGAGGTGCTTCTCGACGATGGCCTCCTGCACTTCCTGGGGCAGCGTCTCCCACACGGCATCCTTGCCGTGGGGGGTGTTCAGCAGGAAGGTGGCGCCGGGGCCGGCGGCCTCGAGCATCTCGTACTTGTCGAGGAAGCTGGTCTGGTGGCAGGCGATGAAGTTGGCCTTGGTCACCAGGTAGGCGCTCTTGATGGGGCGGGGGCCGAAGCGCAGGTGGCTGATGGTGATGGCGCCGGATTTCTTGGAGTCGTAGACGAAGTAGCCCTGGCCGTAGTTGGAGGTTTCCTCGGCGATGATCTTGATGGAGTTCTTGTTCGCGCCCACCGTGCCGTCAGCGCCCAGGCCGTAGAAGAGGGCGCGGGTGACGTCCGCGGACTCTACGTCGAAGCTGGGGTCGTAGGTCAGCGAGCTGTGGCTGATGTCGTCCATGATGCCGACGGTGAAGTGGTTCTTTGGCTTGTCCTTGGCCAGATTGGCGTAGATGGCCTGGACCATGGCCGGGGTGAATTCCTTGGAGGAGAGACCGTAGCGGCCGCCCACGACGATGGGATCGAGCTTGGTGTGACCCTCTTCGCGGCCCTCGCGCAGGGCGGCGATGACGTCCATGTGCATGGGGTCGCCAGGGCAGCCGGGCTCCTTGCAGCGGTCCATGACCGCGATCTTCTTCACCGAGGCGGGCAGGGCGCGGACGAACTCGGAGATGGCGAAGGGCCTGAAGAGGCGGACCTTGAGGACGCCCACCTTCTCGCCCTGCTTGGTGGCCCAGTCCACGTACTCGTGGGTGGTGTCGCAGCCGGAGCCCATGATGACGACCACGCGCTCGGCCTCGGGGTGGCCATAGTAGTCGTAGAGGCGGTACTGGCGGCCCACCAGGGCGCCGAAGCGGTCCATCTCCTGCTGCACGAGGGCCGGGAAGGCCTCGTAGTAGGGGGTGCAGGCCTCGCGGGCCTGGAAGAAGGTGTCGGGGTTCTGGGCCGTGCCGCGAATCACCGGATGATCGGGCGTGAGGGCCATTTTGCGGAACTTGGCCACCAGGTCGTCGGGCACCATGTGGTGCAGGTCCGCGTCGCTCAGAATCTCGATCTTGGCCACTTCGTGGCTGGTGCGGAAGCCGTCGAAGAAGTGAAGGATGGGAATGCGGCTGCGCAGGGTGGCGGCATGGCAGATGGCCGCGAAATCATGGGCCTGCTGGACGCTCTCCGAGGACAGCATGCCGAAGCCGGTCATGCGGCAGGACATCACGTCCGAGTGGTCGCCGAAGATGCTCAGGGCGTGGGCCGCCAGGGTGCGGGCGGTGACGTGCATGCAGAAGGGCGTCAGTTCGCCCGCGATCTTGTACATGTTGGGGATCATCAGGAGCAGGCCCTGGGACGCCGTGAAGGTCGTCGTGAGGCTGCCGGCCTGGAGGGCACCGTGGACCGCGCCCGCGGCGCCACCCTCGGACTGCATCTCCATGACCGAGGGAATGGACTTCCAGATGTTGGTCTTGCCCTGGGAGCTCCACTCGTCCGCCCACTCGCCCATGTTGGAGGACGGCGTGATCGGGTAGATGGCGATGACCTCGCTGAGGCGATGGGCGACCGAGGCGGTCGCCTCGTTCCCATCCAGGGTTTTCACGATGCGCTTGCTCATGGTTCACTCCTTCCGGGTGCCCCGAAGAGCAGTTCCGGCAATGGGTCTCAGGACAGAATTCACGCCTGACTTATGATACGAGATGCAACGGTCAATTTCGTCACAAAGGTCCAGTGGTCAGACCACCGCCGGAGCCACTCCGGAGAGGCGCTGGTGGATGGCCGCCGCGGCCCGTCGGCCCTGGCCCATGGCCAGGATGACCGTGGCCCCGCCGGTGATGACGTCGCCGCCGGCGTAGACGCCCGGCAGGGAGGTTTCGCCGGTTTCGTTGTCAACCACAACGACACCACCCTTAAGAGTCCGCAGACCTTTTTCGGTCATGGCGAGGAGGGGGTTCACGTCAAAGCCCAGGGCGACCACCAGGGTCTCGCAGGGAATCATGATCCGCTCGTCGGTCATCTTGGGGCTGCGGCGGCCATCGGGACCGGGCTCGCCCAGCTCCATGACGGCGCATTCGGCGTGGGTCATCCAGCCCTTCTCGTTGCCGTGGAGCTGCACGGGGGTGGTGAGGAACTTGAACTCGACACCCTCCTCGTGGGCGTGCTCCAGCTCCTCCTTGCGGGCCGTGGATTCCTTCACGGTGCGGCGGTAGACCACCGTCACGTGCTCGGCACCCATGCGGCGGGCGGCGCGAGCGGCATCCATGGCCGTATTGCCGGCACCCACGATGATGACGTGCTTGCCGATGGTCACGGGGGTGCCGTACTCGGGGAAGAGGTCGGCGCGCATGAGGTTGATGCGGGTGAGGAACTCATTGGCCGTGTAGACGCCTTTGAACTC
>JBBRZL010000087.1:0-14518 GCA_038236735.1 Holophagales bacterium
ACGAACCACGTTGCCCTGCGGGCCCTTCCTTCTCGGTATCGCCTAGGGCGATACCCGAGACAAACTGATATCTGCGGTGCATCCCGGCTGGCTTCATCGCGGCATCGTCGGGCCCCGTTAGAAACTCTTCATCCAGTGTCGCAAATCCAGGGCCGGACTTGGGCCCCGGACTTGGGCCGCTAGACTAGAAACGTGGCCGCCGTCCGTACCAACCTCGAGAAGTCCCCCTTCCTGACGCGCAAGCTGGGAGACCTCCCTCTGCGCCCGGGCTGTTACCTCTACCGCGACGAGGGCGGCAACCTGCTCTACGTGGGCAAGGCCAAGGTGCTGCGGAACCGAGTGAAGTCCTATTTCCAGCAGAAGCGCCTGGATGCGAAAACAAGGCGCCTGGTGGCGCGGATCTGGGACATCGAGCTCATCGTCTGCGAGACGGAGCTGGAAGCCCTCGTCCTCGAGAACAACCTCATCAAGGAGCACTGGCCGCCCTTCAACATCCTGTTGAAGGACGACAAGAGCTATCCCTACGTGAAGCTCACCTGGAAGGAAGCCTTTCCCAAGGTCTTCGTCACCCGCAAGGTGCGCAAGGACGGCAGCCTCTACTTCGGCCCCTTCTTTCCGGCCAGCACCGCCTATCGCACCGCGGAACTGGTCTACCGCTTCTTCCAGCTCCGGGACTGCGACATCGATATCGATGGCAAGCGGGGCCGGGCTTGCCTCAAGTACCAGCTGCACCGCTGCACAGCCCCTTGCATCGCCGCCGTGAGCCAGGAGGACTACCGGGAACAGGCCAAGGAGGCGCGGCTGTTCCTCGAGGGCAAGCGCGATGAGCTGAAGGCCCGCCTCGAAGCCGCCATGTGGAAGGCCGCCGAGGCCGCCGCTTTCGAACAGGCCGCCCAGCACCGGGATGCCCTGCAGCAGGTGGATGCCTGGTTCACGCGCCAGAAGGCCGCCAGCGCCGATCTCGATGACACCGACGTCTATGGCAGCGCGGTGCTGGACGGCCGGGCCTGTGTGCACCGCCTGATGCTGCGCGAGGGGCGCATGGTGGGTCGCCAGGAATACCTGCTGGATGACATCGAGACCTTCGACGGGCCCGTGCTGGCCCAGGTGATCCAGCGGGTCTACACGGCCGACCCCGTGCCGGCCAAGCTCCTGGTGGAAGTCGAGCCCGAAGCAGGGGACCTGCTCCGCGAGTGGCTGTCGGGCCTGCGGGGTACCAAGGCCCGCATCCACGTTCCCCAGAAAGGGGAAAAGGTCGACCTGCTGGCCATGGCCCAGGAGAACGCGCGCTTGGCCCTGGAGCGCAAGTTCGAGCCTGCGCGTCTGAACGAGGCCGTGCTGGAAGGTCTGCAGGCCTTCCTGGGCTTGAGCCATCTGCCGCGCCGCCTGGAGTGTTTCGATATCAGCCATGGCCAGGGCCGTGAGGTGGTGGCCAGCTGCGTGGTGTTCACGGATGGCGTGCCGGACAAGGCCCGCTACCGCCGCTTCAAGATGACCAACGAGCAGAACGACGACTTCGCCAACATGCAGGAGGCGGTCACCCGTCGCTACAAGCGCATGCGCGACGAGGGCCAGGACTTCCCCAACCTGGTGATCATCGATGGTGGCCTCGGGCAACTCCACGCCGCCGAAGCTGCGCTGCAGGAACTGAAGCTGGAACATCTGGAGCTGGCCAGCCTCGCGAAGAAGGAGGAACTGGTGTTTCGGCCGGGCTCTTCGGCGCCACTGAAGATTCCGAAATCATCGCCGGTGCTGCAGTTGCTCCAACGCCTCCGGGACGAGGCCCATCGTTTCGCCATCACCTACCACCGGGCCCTGCGTGCCAAACGCACGCTCCAGACCGAGCTGACGCAGATTCCCGGCATTGGCCCCGCCACGGCCAAGAAGCTGCTCCAAGCCTTCGGCAGCGCCACTCAAGTGCGCGCGGCGACGGAGCCGGAACTTGCCCTCGTCCTTGGCGCTGCGGCTACCCGCAAGGTAATGACCTGGCGGAGCGCGGAGCCATTGCCGGATAGCTAGTGCCCGCCTTCGATCTTGCTCAGCTCGGAACGGGCGGCCTCGCTGCCATTCTCCGCGGCCTTCCGGTACCAGTAGAGACCCTTCTCTCGATTCTGCGGCACATTCAACCCGTTGTAGAACATGACGCCGAGCATGCGCATGGCATGGACGTCCCCGGCCTTGGCCTTATCCAAGTAGGCCTGGGCACCGGGCGGCACCGATTCTGTGGCGATCGGTGAAAGCTCCGACGCCGGGACGATCGCGGCCTGGGGCGCGCGACCCCGGGCGACCACGAGGATGGTGGCGGCCACGACCAGCACTCCCACACCCAGTGCCAGTGGCAGCTTCCAACCAAAGGTCTGCCGTGCCTCGGCGGGAAGCGGAAGCCGCTGGGTCTGTCCTACGGCCTCTGCGGGCTGATCCACCTTCTGGACGCGGATCGGCGGGTCGTCCAGCTTGGGCCGGGGCATCTTGTGGGTGTCCTCGGAACTCGAAGATGGTTCCGGATGGGTCGGATGAGAGGTACCGCCCAGGTCAAGGTGCTGCGAGATGATGTTCGAAATGTTGAGTTGCTGCGTGCTCCGGGGATCCCCTGGTAAAAGTGCGCCAAGGTTCACGGTGGGCTCGGGACGCGCCGTTGTGTCCAGAAGCCTGCCGCCGGATAGACGAACCGTGGCGTTCGGAGCAACTACCGGGTCGGTGGGCAGGCCCGCAGCCATGCGCATAGTGGCCTCTGGCGCAAACGCAGTTTCCTGGGGTTGCCCTGTGATCAGTTGCACCGTAGGTTCCAGAGCAGGTGCGGGTTCCTTGGGGCTGCCCACAATCAGCTGCACCGTGGGTTCCGGAGCAGGCGTAGTTGCCTTGGGATTGCCCGCAACCAGCTGCACCGTGGGTTCCAGGGCAGGCGCTGGTTTCGCAGGGTTACCTGCGGGCAGTCGCATGGTGGACTCTGGAACAAGCCCTGGATCCGTGGGATTCCCTGCGAGAAGACGGACGGTGGCATCCGGAGCAGGGCCCGGGTCAGTGGGTTTGCCACGGGACAATCGGACGGTGGCATCCGGAGACGGCTCCCGGTCGGCCGGCTTGGAAGACTCTGGCTCGCTCATGCATCCTCCTGAGGGGATGGGATGCCCCAGCATACCTGGATGCCTCAGCTCTCCAAGGCCTTCTCCCAACGGTCGCACCTTGGCACCAGGACTGCGAAGAGCACCGGGGTCAACACGATGAAGCCCCAGGCATGGCGTGCTGCATGGCTACCGACCAGGGCCCAGTAGACGAGGCCCAGAAGGCTGCTGGACTCAAAAGCTGCAGCGTAAAGCAGGCTTTCTGACAGAACAAAGGCGGCCCGTTGCGACTCGGGCAGGGTTCTGAAGGCCCGCAAGGCCCGCCCGCTTCGCCACCAGACCCAGGCCGCGGACAGGAACACCACGCCCGTGAAGAGGTAGCCCAGATCCTGGTAGAACCCCAGGGGAGCCTGGGTTCCGGGTGGAACCACCCCCGACAGAATGAGCATGGCAATGAGGCCCGGCGTACCGAAACAGAGCGCCAAGCCCAATCCGTAGGCGGTGCGGTGCCTGGCCCGCAGCTCAGCGATCAGGCCGTTCATGCGGCCTCGGCCACCTTGATCCTGATTTCGCCAAAGGTCTCACCCTGCACCAGGTCGATACGGCCCGTGCGGACCAGTTCCAGCAAAGCCAGGAAGGTGAGCACCAGGTCCTCCCGGGTACGCGCCTGGCCCAGCAGGCCCTGGAAGGGCTTCCATAGGCCGTCCTGGAGGCTCCCGAGCACTTCCAGCACTCGCTGTTCCAGCGTCTTGGGCTGGGTGCGCACCTCAACGGGTGGCGGCGGCATCAAGCGCTTCAAGGCTTCGCGGTAGGCGCCCAACAGGTCGAACAGGGTGGCGCGGATGGGTTCTTCCTCCACACGCTTGTGGTCGTCGAGATCGAGGCCCGGCGCGAAGGCGATCTTCTGCCAATCGGATTCCCGGTCGGACAGGGCCAGAGCCGCGACCTTCACCTGCTGGTAGTCCAACAGCCGCTGCACCAAGGACTCCCGGGGATCCTCCTCGCCGCATTCCTGCGGCGGACGGGGCAGCATGAGCCGTGACTTGATCTGCAACAGCTGGGCCGCCATGGCCACGAATTCCGCGGCGATCTCGAGGTTCAATTCCTCCATGAGCCGCAAGTAGTCCATGTACTGCTGGGTGACCTCCGCCATGGGCAGGTTCAGGATGTCCAGCTTCTGTTCCTGGATGAGGTGCATCAGCAGGTCCAGGGGCCCGTCGAAGGCCGTCAGGTGCAGGGCCAGGCCGCGGAACTTCGTTTCGAAGCCCTTGGGCGGTTCGAAGGTCCTCGGAACCTCCGGCGCAGGAAGGGCCTCAGCCACGAATACTGGGGTTTCCTGAGGGGTATCGGACATGGCTCCATTCTAACCGGGGGCCTCCACCGGCCCGCAGAAAAGGACATTCTGTCCACCGATAAACACCGATCCACTCCGACAACTGCCTTGATACAAATCTTGATCTTTTTGGATGTTCATCGGTGTTCATCGATGGATAATCCTGCCTTTTTCATAGCCTGGCAATCCTTGGAACGCATAGATCCATGCCAAGTATGGATTGATTCAGTGGCCAACACTCGCCGACAAGTAACAATGGGAGGCTATGGCCCGTCCTCCTGTCCTCCCCGGCCCCCGCCCCGACTGGCTGAAGGTCCGCATCCCGGCGCCAGAGGTCATGGCCGAAGTCGAGTCCCTGATCCGGGAGCAACGGCTGGTGACGGTCTGTGAGGAGGCCCGCTGCCCGAACCTGCACGAGTGCTGGGGTGTGCACCGCACCGCCACCTTCATGCTCATGGGGGACATCTGCACCCGCCACTGCGGCTTCTGCAACGTGGGCAAGGGCAAGCCCGGCGAGTTGGACCCGGAGGAACCCCAGCGTGTGGCCGAGGCGGTGGCACGCCTGGGCCTCAAATTCGCCGTGGTCACTTCAGTGAATCGTGATGATTTGCCGGATGGCGGCTCGGCGCACTTCGCGCAGACCATTGCCTGGATCCGCTCCCTGTCGTCCCACAGCGGCATCGAAGTGCTCATCCCCGACTTCCGGGGCAGCGAGGCGGCCCTCTTCACGGTGCTGGAGGCTCGTCCCGACGTGCTGAACCACAACGTGGAGACGGTGCCCCACCTCTACCGGCGCGTGCGACCGGATGCCGACTACGACCAGAGCCTCAAGGTCCTGAGCCGCACCGCGGACTGGCGGGACCGCCACGCCCCGGCCCTGCGCGTGAAGAGCGGCATCATGGTGGGTCTGGGCGAGACCCCCGAACAGGTGCTGACGCTGATGGCCGATTGGCGGCGCAGCCGCGTGGACATCGCCACCCTCGGCCAGTACCTGCCCCCTTCCGAATGGCACCTGCCCCTGCACCGCTATGTCGATCCCTCAGAGTTCGACATGTACCAAAAGAAGGGGCTGGAGATGGGCTTCCAGCGAGTGGAATCCGCACCGCTGGTCCGCTCCAGCTACCACGCCGGAGACGGCTTCCAGGGTTGACCTGGAAGCCGTCTCTGGTGCGGGAAGGATCAGACCTTGGCGGGCTCGGTGGTCCCGAGGAACTGCTGCTCGAAGGCCGTCCAATCCAGTGTGCCCGAGGCCTGGGGGCCATTGGCGGTTCGCAGGCGCAGGATCTCCTCCTGGTACCAATCGACCACGGGTTTGCCGATCTTCAGCGAAGCCAGTTCCGAGGCCAGATCACTGGGCGTCATCAGGCACACCCAGCCACGGTCGTAGGGGCTGAGGATCAGCTCGCCCGGATCCTTGCTGAGGCCAGCGTTGTCGTGCTCGATGCGGCCCGTGAGCGGGGAAGCCACGTGGACCACGCCGGCGACACCCTTGAGAGTGAAGAGCGTCTCGCCTTGGCGCACGGTCTTGCCCCGCTCCGGCAGGACCACTTCCTTCACAGTGCCCAGCGCCTTGCGCATGAAGTCGTCGATGCCGATGCGGACCTGGCCTTCAGGTTCGATGCGCACCCAGGCATGGCCGGGGGACAGGAAGGAGCCGCCTGGCACGCAGAATTCCGTCGCAGGCACCACGTCGGCCATCTCGGGTGACACGACGCGCACGCTGGGCCGCTGGGCGGCCTGGATCCGCGCTTCGCGCTTGATGAGGAGCTTCTTCACGAATTCGCCCAGTTCGTCGGCGGTGAAGGGTTTCTGCACATATTCGCAGGCGCCGTGCTGGAGGGTATCGACCGCGGTCTCGATGCTGCCGTAGCCCGTGATGACGACCACGTCCACGTCCGGACGCAGGTGCTTCACGGCCTTGACGATTTCGACGCCGTCCATGTCCGGCATCTTGAGGTCGGTGAAGACGAAGTCGTAGTCGTGGCGCTGCACCAGACCGAGGGCCTCGGGGCCGTGTTCCACGGTGTCCACGCTGAAGCCTTCCAGCACGAGGATGCGGCGGAAGGAATCCAGCACCACCGCTTCATCGTCCACGGCGAGGATCCGCGCCTTCGGGTTGGGGACCTCGACGCGCTTGAGGCTCTTGGCCTCGTGCGTAAAGTCCAGGCGGATCGCGGTATTGAGGACCGCCTCGCGAGCCTGGCGCTCCCGTTTCGCCTGGATGCGACGCAGGTTCGTGCGCACCAGATAGTCGATGCCGACAAAGGCCGCAAACATGAAAAGGATCAGGACGGCGGTCATGGCGACCTCCTAGGTAAGGGTGGAAAGGATTGCCGGGTCACCATCGGATTGGGCGGACGTGGGCAGGCTTAGGGTGAAAGAGGTGCCATCGCCAACTTCACTATGGACCTCAAGCGATCCGCCATGGGCCTCGACGATGCCCCAGCTGACCGCAAGCCCCAGGCCCGTGCCATGGTTGCCCTTGGTGGTGAAGAAGGGTTCGAAGATGCGGGGGAGATCCTCCGGCGGGATTCCGTGTCCGCTGTCTTTCAGCAGCAGTTCAATGGCGGTGGCGGTGACCGTGGTGGTAGCGCGGATCTTCCCCCCATCCGACCCGATGGCATCGGCGGCGTTCAGCAGCAGATTCACGACCACCTGTTGGATCTGATTGGCATCCGCCTGGACCAAGGGGAGGTCCGCAGCCAGATCGAGGGACAGGTCCACGTGGTTCATGGACAACTGGGTCATCACCACCGAGACGGACCGGCGGACGACGTCATTGAGGTCCATGGGTTTCCTGGCCGGGGCGGTGGGTCGCGCGAAATCCAGGAGCCCGCGGATGATGCCCCGACAGCGCACGGTCTCCCGCACGATCACGTCAAGATCCTCGCAGGCGGGGACATCATGTTCCATGCGCTTGCGCAGGAGCGAAGCGTAACTCAGCACGCCGGTCAACGGGTTGTTGATCTCGTGGGCGATGCCCGCGGCCAGCCGGCCCACAGACGCCAGCTTGTCCGCCTGGGCCAGCTGACGATGGATATCCGCGAGATTCCGGGTCATGTCATTGAAGGCCTTGGCGAGTTGGCCCAGTTCATGGCGCCCGCTCACCGGGATGGTGACGTCCAGATCCCCCTCGCTGACGCGCCGGGTCCCCTCGACCAGCGCAGCCACAGGGCGGACTACCAGGCGTCGGTTGAGCCACCACAGCATGAGGCTGCCGGCCAGGATAGCCAGGGCCGCCGAGGCCAAAATGACAGTCCGACTGTGGGCGATTTCCCGGTCGACTTCCGCCAGGGAGACGTTCACATCCAGTACGCCAAGCAGGCTCTGCTTCGCGCTGTGGGCATGGCAATCGGCCGTCGAACAGGAAGCCTCGTTGGGAATGGGGGCAATGAGCCCCAACATCCTGGTCCCATCGGCGGCACGGAAAGTGCGGGCGCGGGCATTGATCTCCAGGTGCTCGAGGGGCCGTCCTTCGGCATGGCAGGCATAGCAGGCCTCGCCCTTGGGGTCGAGGCTGGTGCCGATCTCCTCGGCGGCCGAGGAGAACATGATCCGGCCCTCCTTGTTGAACACCCGGACCTTCCGGATGCCCTGCTCCCGCAGACCGCCCACGGAGCGGATCTGGCGGTGGAGGTTGTCCCGCCGGTTCTCGAGCATGTCGAAGTGCGTGGAACTCTTGATTGTCTCGCTCAGCTGGTCCGCGCTGCGGGTGCGCTCAGCCAGCAACTGCGCCTTGTGCGACCGGATGACGATGAAGGCCATGCCCCCGATCACAATGGCCGTGGTCAGACCTGCGCCAAGGATCAACCGAGTGCCGATTCGAGAGGGCATGGCTCAGGCTCCCTTCTGGGGAGACTGAATATCGACGGGCCACCCTGCGCGGTTGAAGTCGCGGAAGATCAGAGAGAAGAGGCTCATGTTCATCGATTCCGGCTTTTTCGATCCGTCCCGGGAAAGATTCCAGGGAGGACTCTATGTTGAAGGATCTACCCTGTCCAGAGCATAGTCAACCCCTTGGTAGTAATTACTCGAGGTCGTGACGAATGGCCAGCAGGTCGACCTTCAAGGTAAACGATTCCTGCAATAAGTAGTTGTCATTAATTTGGCGACAGAGTCTCAATGCTTGGGGGCTGAAGGTTCCAGATCGAAGATCGGAAGGAAGCGGGCAATCAGGGTGAAGGCGGTGAAGCCGATGGCAGCGATACCAACCGTGATGAGGACCTCAATCACAGATGGGAAATAGGTCCTGGCCGGCCAGTCCTCCAGCCCCGTGATGGCGGTATTCATGCGGTTGAGGGCAAACCCGGCCAGCACCATCAGGGACGCGACGTAGAGACCGCGCCTGGAGGTGCGGATCCGGTCGAACAGCAGCAGGATGAACGGAATGACGAAACCGATGAGGATTTCCGCCCAGAAGGCGATGCTGTGATAGGTCAGCGTGGTCATCGCGCGGTAGGCCCCGTGGGTCAGCATGTCCTGGAAGCGGACCACCATGTAGACGGCCAAGGCCACGGCGGTGATCTTGGCAAGGTTCGCCCGTAGCGCCGTGGAAAGGAGGGTCCGTCCGTTCCGCGACAGAATCAGCGTCTCGATTAGCACCATCGAAATGCCGGAGGCGATGCAGGACACGAAGAAGAGGATCGGCAGGAGCGGCGTGTACCAAAGCGCGTGCAATCGGTTCGGGACGATCAGGTAGAGGGAGCCGAACGAGGACTGGTGCAGCGTGGACAGCAGTACGCCCAGAATCATGAAGGGCAGCGAGAAGGTGTGGATCCACCGGATGGGGGCATGCATGTGGAACTTCTCGAGGACAATCGGGGCGAATTCCAGAGACAGCACCGTCGTGTAGAGGATCACGCACCAGGTGATCTCGAACATCACCGAATGGGGGTTCCACATGACCAGAGGATGCCAGAAATGTTCAGGCCTTCCGAGGTCGATGACGAGTACCAGCACCACGAGCAGATACCCGATGAAGGCCGTCAGGATCGCGGGGCGGACAATAGGCTCGTACTCCGTCGCATGGAAGAGGTGGACGGCGGCGACGATGGTGAAACCCGCGGCTGCCAGACCGATGCCCAGGAAATCGAAACCGATCCAGAGCCCCCAGGGAAACACATCACTCAGATGTGTGGTGGCACCAAGTCCGAGGGTGAACCGGGCTATGGCCGCGATGACACCGGCCGTGATCAGGATAGTGGCAATCACACGCCACGCTGTGATGCGGAAGATGGGATAGGCCTTCATTTTTTATCCTGGGTCTGGGAAGTGGAGTCCTGTTTCAGGGAGGCTTCATACTGCTGGACCTCGGTGCGCCGGTTGGTGATCCACCAGATGCCCGCGAGCATGACGGTGCCAACGGTCACGACGTTCGGGATCTTGGACATGGCACTCAGCGTGAGCATCGGCATGGGCGTTTCTCCGAGCCGGGTATCGAAACCCAACTGCTCGAAGGGCACCTGACTGATGAAGAGCACTGACGTGCCGCCCACGTCTTTCTGACCGTAGATCTTGTGCACAAATTTCGTGGGTTCGGCATTGATCCTGTTAGTGGCCTCGATGATGAGTTCATCGCGGTTGCCGAACTTGGTGGCTCCGGTCGGGCAGGCTTCGGCACAGGCCGGCTGCAAGCCCTTGGCCAGTCGGGGAGCGCAGAAGATGCATTTCTGGACGCGGGGTTTGGTGCTCGCCCATTCGTAACGCGGCACCTTGAAGGGACAGGCCTGCATGCAGTACCGGCAGCCGATACACTTGTTGGCGTCATAGAGGACGGGGCCCTCGGCGGTCTTGGTGAAGGCCGCCACTGGACAGACCGACACGCAGGTGGGAACGTCGCAGTGCTGGCACATGTGGCGGACGAACACGCCGTTGTGCTCGCTCAAGGCCGTATAGGCAGTCGGCGACAGGCGCTTTTCTTCGCCGCCGGGCAGTTTGTTCTCAACCTTGCAGGCGTCCTGGCAGGCATTGCAGCCAATGCAGAGGGAGATATCGATCAACAATGCTTTTTTCTGAACCATCGCCTTCTCCGGTCGTAGATTGCTTAACGCTTGTGCATTCCTTCAGAGGGAATCACACCCCTCCAGCTAGTCCCAGGACGATTCCCCGGGGCTCGACTGGAAGCATCCGCCCGATTCAGAGCATAGTCAACCCCTTGGTAGCAAATTTAATCGACCATCTTGTCATTAGTAACATAAACGCCCCGTCACGACGGGGCGTTCGAGGGTGAACTCAGTCGGAACCCTTCTATTGACACGTGATCACCGCGGCCGGTTCAGGTCTCCGGCCAATGAAAAAACGCCCCGCAAAAGCGGGGCGTTCTCGGAACTGAAAGCCGATGACTGTTGCTTAGTACATATCTTCCATGCCACCCATGCCGGGACCACCGCCAGGGGCAGCAGACTTGGGCTCGGGGATATCGGTGATGATGGCTTCGGTGGTCAGCATCATCGCCGCCACGGAAGCGGCATTGCGCAGGGCGGACTTGACCACCTTGGCGGGATCGACCACACCGAAGGCCACCATGTCGCCATAGGCATCCGTGGCTGCGTTGTAGCCGTAGTTGCCCTTGCCCTCGCGGACGGCATTGACGACCACGGAACCTTCCACGCCAGCGTTGGTGGCGATCTGGCGAAGGGGTTCCTGCAGGGACTTGCGGATGATCTCCACACCGGTGGCCTGATCGCCGGTGACCTTCAGGTCGGCGAGCTTGACCAGGGCGCGCAGCAGCGCGACGCCGCCACCGGCCACGATGCCGTCCTCGACGGCGGCCTTGGTGGCATGCATGGCATCTTCCACGCGGGCCTTCTTCTCCTTCATTTCGGTCTCGGAAGCCGCGCCGACCTTGATGACGGCGACGCCACCCACGAGCTTGGCCAGACGCTCCTGCAGCTTTTCCTTGTCGTAGTCACTGGTGGAAGTCTCCACCTGCGCGCGGATCTGCTTCACGCGGCCCTGGATGGCCTCGGTGCTGCCGGCGCCTTCGACGAGGGTGGTGGTCTCCTTGTCGATGACGACCTTCTTGGCGCTGCCGAGATCAGCCAGCGTGAGGTTCTCGAGCTTGAGGCCCAGATCCTCGCTAATGGCCTTGCCGCCGGTGAGGGTGGCGATGTCTTCCAGCATGGCCTTGCGACGGTCGCCGAAGCCAGGGGCCTTTACGGCGGCCACGTTCAGGGTGCCGCGGATCTTGTTCACCACCAGGGTGGCCAGCGCTTCGCCGTCCACGTCCTCGGCGATGATCAGCAGGGGGCGGCGGCTGTTGACGACCTGCTCCAGGAGGGGCAGGAGGTCGCGCATGTTGGAGACCTTCTTCTCGTAGGCGAGAATGTAGGGATTCTCCAGCTCGACCTTCATCTGGTCGGGGTTGGTCACGAAGTAGGGGCTGAGGTAGCCGCGGTCGAACTGCATGCCCTCGACCACGGTCAGCTCGGTATCGCGGCCTTTGGCTTCTTCGACGGTGATGACGCCGTCCTTGCCGACTTTGCCCATGGCTTCCGCGATGATGCGGCCGATCTCTTCGTCCCCGTTGGCGGAGATGGTGCCCACCTGGGCGATGGCGTTGCCTTCGACGGGCTTCTTGATCTCGTCGATGGCCTTCACGACAGCGTCGACGGCGAGGTCAATGCCCTTCTTGATTTCCATGGTGTTGGCGCCGCTCACGACGGCCTTGATGCCCTCGCGGTAGATGGCGCGCGCCAGCACGGTGGCGGTGGTGGTGCCATCGCCAGCGATGTCGGAGGTCTTGGAGGCGACCTCACGCACCAGCTGGGCGCCCATGTTCTCGTGACGGTCCTTGAGCTCGATCTCCTTGGCGACGGTGACACCGTCCTTGGTCATGAGCGGGGAGCCGAATTTCTTCTCGATGAGGACGTTGCGGCCTTTGGGGCCGAGGGTGACCTGCACCGCGTCGGTGAGCTTGTTCACGCCGCGCAGGATCGCCTGGCGGGCATCTTCGGCATAGATGATGGACTTGGCCATGTATGTCTCCTTGGTCTCTGGTTAGGGTCGTTAGCTGAGGATCGCGAGGATCTCGTCTTCGCGCACGATCACGTGATCGATGCCGTCGATCTTCACTTCCGTCCCGCTGTACTTGCCGATCAGCACCTTCTGGCCAGCCTTCACGGACATGGGGTTGCGGGTGCCGTTCTCGTTGATTTTGCCGTCGCCGATGGCCACCACTTCAGCCTCCATGGGCTTTTCTTTGGCGGTGTCGGGGATGATGATGCCGCCCTTGACGGTTTCGGCTGCGTCGACGCGCTTCAGGACCACGCGGTCGGACAGGGGCTTGATGGCCATGGGACCTCCTTGGAAAGAAAAGAAAAGAACGGATGAAACTGTTAGCACTCACCAACAGCGAGTGCCAAGTCTGGCATCCCCTGACACCGGGGTCAAGCCTGATTTCGAAGGTGGAGTCAAAATATTAGTCTTACATGATCATATTTTCTTCGCTTTTGGATTATTACTGGAATCCTCCTTCGCTTCATGGATTGAGGTGTACCCTTTATTTCATGGAACATCTGGCAACCCTGCGCGACCTCCAGTGCACCCTGGATTACCTCCGAACCATTGATCGCGACCTGTCGGCCCTGCCACCAGATCTTGCGGCCCTGGAATCCCGGCTGAAAACCATCGAAAAACAGACGGCGGACAAGACCAAGGCCCTGGACTCGGCCCGAACCCAGATTCAGGCCAAATCCAAGGAACTGGCTCAGGCCTTGAAGGATGAAGAACGGGCTCGCGTCGCCGTCAAGGCCACCAGCCAGAAGGTGCAATACGCCTCTGCCATCCGCGAACTGGACGAGAAGGAGCGCATGCGGACCCAGATCGCGCGCCCCCTGAAGATCCAGGAAACCGAGGCCCTGGCACTCGAACAGGCCCTGGCCGCCCTGGCCGCCGAGCACCTCACCCTCCAGGCCCAGTTTGATGAACTCCACGCCATCTTCCTCGATGAACATGCCAATCAGGTGGAGGGGCGCAAGGTCCTCAAGGTCAAGCAGGCCGGACTGGAGGCCAAGTTGCCCGCGCCCGAAGTGGCCCGTTTCCATCGCCTGGCGGCCGCCCGTCAGGGCCGTGTAGTCGTGCCGGTGGAGAATGGTGCCTGCTCCGGCTGCCACGTGAAGCTGCGCGGTCCCTTCCTTTTCCAGATCAAGGAGAGCAAAGGCGCCGTGGCTTGCGAGTCCTGCCTGCGGATCCTCTACCTGCCGTGAACCTGGCTGAGCGCGTCAGTGAGTTGCAGGCTCGCATCCACAGGGCCTGCGAAGCTGCAGGACGCGATCCTGCGAGCGTCGAGCTGCTGCCGGTCTCGAAAAAGCAGCCCCTGGCTTGCATCCGCGAAGCCTCAGCCCTGGGCTTCACCCGCTTCGGCGAGAACTACGTGCAGGAGGGCGCCGACAAGGCCCTGACCCTGACCAGCCTCGGCTTCGTTCTGCTGGGCCCCCTCCAGCGCAACAAGGTCAAGGCCGCCCTTCAGCATTTCGTGGAACTCCAGAGCCTTGATCGTCCGGACCTGGTCGAGCGCCTGCGCCGCCTCGCCGGGGAACTGAACCTGGTCAGGCCTGTCTGGATCCAACTGGACCTTTGGGGTGAAGCCACCAAACTGGGCGGCTGCTGCGAAGTCGAGTTACCGGCCCTGATCGAGACCCTGGGCGGCGATGCGCGGCTTCCCCTGCAGGGATTCATGGCCATCCCGCCTCCCGGGGACGAGAGCGCCTTCGCCCGGTTGGCCGGCCTGCGGGAGCGCCTGCAGCAGGAACTCGGCCAGCCCCTGCGCCTGAGCATGGGCATGAGCGGCGACCTGGAAGCCGCCATTGCCGCGGGCTCTGACCAGATCCGCATCGGCACCGCCTTCTTCGGGGAACGCAACAACTGACCCCCACGAAGGACAATGCTTTTCACCTAGTCGAGGACCCACCATGACCACGATCACGACCGCCACCGCCACCCTCTCCGTGAGTGTTGACGCGCTCTACGCCTTCCTTGCCGATCTGTCGAAGCACCGGGCCTTCCTGGAACCGGCGGCCATGAACTTTCAGGGCACGGCGGATTCCCACAGCTATGTCATCGAGGTCATGGGCATGAAGATGCCCCAGGAACTGGTGGCCAAGACCCGCACCCCCGGCCAGCT
>JBBRZL010000088.1:0-14423 GCA_038236735.1 Holophagales bacterium
CAGAACTCCCGCCTGGGGAAGGTTGAGAAGGGCGGGCAGAACCGACGCTCCATTCTGGGGTGGGAGGGTGACGACTTGGACCGGAGTGGATGCGGCAGGGGTCGCTCCCGACTTCCGGTTTTCCAGGCGGTAGGTGTAGTACCCGGTGGCCAGCTGGGAGTCCTGATAGGAGGTGGTGGCCGCAGGTAGGAGAGCCACCTGGGTATAGCTTGGGTAACTATCCAAACCCGTGGACCGCATGACGGCGACTTCCGTCGCCACTTGGCTGAGGTTCTGCCAGTCCAGCCGTGCCCCTTCGACGAGCGGCGTAACTGTGAACTGGCTCGGTGCGATCATCGGCACACTGGCGGGATAGGTGGTGGCCGCCGAGGTGGATTCAACCCCCTTGCTGTAGGTCACGCGGTAGTTGCACGTCTGGCCTTCAAGGGCGTCGCGGTCGATCCAGGAGGTGGCGCCGAAGGGCACATTCGGAATGGTTGACCAGGTGGCGGGGGTTCCTGTTCCCCGCTCGAGTTGGAGTGTGTCCGCCACCAGGCTGTTGTTCGTCCAGGAAACCGAAATCTGCCCGCCATAGCTGTAGGGCGAATAGATGTAGGGCGAATTCAGACCGGTGCGAGCCCCCGATTCATTGCTGTAGCCGGAAGGGATGGTGCCCCGCATGACCCTCACCCTGAAGGTATAGGTGGCCAATTCCTGCAGTGTGCCCGTAACCGAGGCATCGTAGTAAGCCTCGTGCCAAGTGTTGGGAATGAGCCCACTGTGCAGTTTTGAGAAGGTTCCCGCATCCACACGGCCCTCGAATTCGTAACCGTCGAAGGCGGTGGTGGGGGGGACCCAGGTTAGGTGGAAGACGGAGGTTCCCGCGGAAAGCGAAGTCGTGAACAAGGACGGAGCGTCCTGGGCCACCGGAGCAGGCGCGGCGGGGGACGAGCCACTCGAACCGCCGCCACAGTGCATCAAGGAGAGGCTGGCGACAAGCAGCAGAACACTTGGGAGGGTGGCGGAGCGGGGCATTATCGACCTCGAGGATGTCTTCGCAGAATAACTCAAGGCTGATTGGTCAGACAAGGATTGAGCAGCTGAACTCGCCCTGGGCTCCAGGAGTTGGTCAGGCCGGGGCTACACTGGGCTGAAGTTGGAGGTGGCGCGATGAGTTCGACCGAGATCCAGGTGCTCGACAAGGGCTTCGTCCGGCTCATCGACCACATGGGGTCGGATTTGTCCGTGGTGAACGCGGCGCGGGTGTCCTTCGGCAAGAAGAAGGACACCTTCGAAGTGGGTGACGCCAAGCTGGTGAGCTATCTGGCCGAACACGAGCACACGTCGCCCTTCCGCCACACCGCGCTGACCTTGCACGTGAAGGCGCCCATCTTCGTGTTCCGGCAGTGGATGAAGCACCGCATCGGCTCGGAGTTCAACGAGATCAGCGGGCGCTACGTGGAGTTTCCCGAAGATGAGTTCTTCGTGCCCGAGTTGTTCCGTCGCCAGGCCAAGGTGAACAAGCAGGGCAGCGAGGGCGCCATCGACGAGGCGCAACAGGCCCGGGCCCTGGAATGCTACCTGGAAGGCTGCCGCGGAGCCGTGGCCCACTACAAGGAGCTGCTCGCCCTGGGCGTTTGCCGCGAGCAGGCGCGCTGCGTCCTGCCCCTGGCCTTGTACTCGGAGGCCTACTGGACCGTCAGCCTGCAGGCCGTGGCCCACTTCATCCGCCTGCGGTCGGAGAGCCACGCCCAGTGGGAGATCCAGCAGTACGCCGCCGCCGTGCGGTCGGTGGTGGAGCCCATCTACCCTGTGGGCCTCAGAGCCCTGTTGGCCGACGCCAAGGGATGAGCACACCGCCCCTCAACCCGGCCCTGTTCCATCTGGATGAGGGCCACCTCTGGGTCATGCACTGCGCCGAGGGGCCGGTACCCCGCGCGGGCCTGCGTGCCGTGCGCGCCTTCATGCAAAAGGAGCTGCGGCCCTGGGAAATGGGGATGGAGGAGGACTTCCTGGGTCTCCCCGCGGCGCTGCGAGCCGAGGCGGCGGCGCTGGTGGCTGGGCGTCCCGAGGACATCACGCTGACCCCCACGACCTCGTCGGGCCTGGTGGCGGTCGCCCAGGGCTTCCCTTGGCAGCCCGGCGACGAGGTGCTGGCTCCCCTGGGCGAGTTTCCGTCCAATGCCTGGCCCTGGCTCGCCCTGCGGCCCCGGGGCGTGGTTTTCCGTGAGGTGCCGCTGTGGGACGGCCACCTTGCCGGAGCCGGGGCCTGGGCCAGCCAGCCGCCAACCCAAGAGGACGATCCTGAGGCGCGGCTCCTCGCGGCGCTGGGCCCCAGGACCCGGATCCTCACCCTATCCTGGGTCCGCTTCCAGGATGGGTTGAAGCTGGACCTTCCAAGACTAGGGGTCGCCTGCCGCGAGCGGGGCGTTCACCTGGTGGTGGACGGCATCCAGGCCGCCGGCACCGTTCCCGCGGATATGGCCGGGTTGTCGGCCTTCGCCACGGGCGGCTACAAGGGCCTGCTGGCGCCCGAGGGCCTGGGTTTCCTCTGGACAGACGAGGCTTTTCGACAATCACTGTCGCCTTGCGGGAGCTGGCTGTCCGTGGAGCAGGCCACGGATTTCTCGCGGCCCTCGACGGACCTCAACCGCGCCTGGCTGCCGGATGGCCGCGCCCTTGAGGCGGGCGGTCCGAACCTGCTGCACGCCTCCGTCCTGCTGGGGTCCCTGCAGCTTCTCAACCAGACGGGCGTTCCGGTCATCGCCGGCCATGTGGCGCATCTCCAGGCGCGGCTGTTGGCTGCCCTCGAAGACTCGCCCTGGCGACTGGAATGCGCCCGCCTCCGCGGGCTCCTGAGCACAGGTCGGCTGGGCTCCTTCCTCGCCTTCCATCATGGCGGCCGCGGAGAAGAGCACTTGCAGTGCCTGCTCCGCAGCGGCTACAAGCACGGCATCTTCGCCTCCGTCCGCGAGGGCTACCTGCGGGTGGCCTTCCACGGCTTCCACACGGAGAAGGACGTGGACCGGGTGGCCGAGTGGCTGCTATCCACTACCTGAACAGCCAACTGAGCTTGACCTGCACCACGTCGTCCGCAGGCAGGTGGCGCAGCACGGAGAGATCCGTGCGGGGCGACAGGCTGGCGTGATCGTTGATCACGGCGTCGGTGCTGGTCCCGTGGGTGTAGACCAGGAAGAAGGTGGAGCCAGGCCTGAACTCCCAGCGGGTGATGAGGTTCAGATTCCAGGTGCGGTAGCTGAAGGCAATCTGAGGTGTGGTGCCGGCGGGCTGATCCTGGGGGAGGCCCGGCGCCAGGGTCCGGTCGTTCACGTAGTGCTGCAGGTCCCGGAAGGTCCAATTGGCGGCGAGCCACTGGCTGAAGAGTTGCACAGTGAAGGTGGGGGACAGGGCGTAGGCCACCCGGATTGTCTGGTCAAACTGGCTGAGGCGGCGCAGGCCCACCACGGGGGTGGCGACGGCCGTTTCCAGCCACTTCAGTTCACCCTCGTCGCGGGTCACCGAGGTGGACAACTGGAATTCCAGGGCTGAAGTTGGCTTGATGACCTGGTAGAGGTTGGCATCCGTCGAGGCCCCGCCTTCCTGCCAGGACTTGCTGGTGTTGAGGCGCAGGTACCATGGACGGTTGCCGGGGGTGTCGACGCCCAGGTTGACGTAAGGGTAGGAAGTGCGGGCGAGATACTTCTTCTGCGGATCGGCGTAGGTGCGCAATTCCCGGTCATCTTCGACCGCGGCATCCACGCCGCCTCCGCCCCACAGCGAAACGAAATTGGTGAAGTCGGTCTTGGCATAGCCGTTGAAGTTGCTCAGGAATTCATGGCCGGCCCGATCCTTTGCGATCGTGTGATCCAAGCCCACTTCCAGGTCACGCATGACGCCCCAGCCCTGATCCCAATGCCGGACGACCTGGGCGTACAGCCGCTGCTCGTCCGCCCGCGCCAGGTAGCCGACGTCGTTGGGGTTGTAGAGGCGGCTGGTGTTGATGGCCTGCACCTCGACGCTCCAGCCCGTGCGCCAATCCTCGCGCGCCCGCAGGCGGCCCCGCCAGCCCTGGTCTTGGGCGTCTCTCGGGCCCGCTGCGCTGTGGCTGATAGTGCCCTCGAGGAGGCCGGCGCGGTCGGTGGTCTTATAGACGCCATCCACGGCCTGCACCTGAGCCTCCCGCCCGTTAGCACCAGCCGCATGCATCGCCGAGGCAAAGCCGCCCAGGTAGCTGCCGCGGTCATCCATTAGCTGCTGCACGCGCAGGACGCCGTAGTTGGTGAGGGGCGAGATCTCCCGGCGAACCTGGTTGCCCGAGGGCTCCTGGATGGTGGCCTGGGCGGGCTCGACGCTGGCCCCCAGCAGACCCACCTGGGTACCACCGGGAAACTTGGCTGTGTATTTGGCCGCGCCGCTGATGTCGGTGGCGTTGGGGTGGGCCAGCAGGGTCTCGCCGGCATTCAACGCGGGATCGGACAGGCCCTGGCCGATGCGACGACTGTAGAAGAGGTCCGGCCCCGCCACGCGGAAGGCGTCCATGCCCTCCAGGAAGAAGGGGCGCTTCTCGGGAAAGAAGGTCTCCAAGGTGCTCAGATTGAGCACGGCCTGATCCACCTCGACCTGCCCGAAGTCGGGCCGGAGGCTTAGGTCGATCTGGGAGTGGGAATTGAGGCCCCAGCGGACATCCAGCCCGGCACGCGTCTCCCAGCGGCGGTCATCGTAGCCCCGCGTGGTTTCGAATTTTCGGGCGGTGCTGAGGTAGGGCAGGAACTCCCGCCGGGGCTGGGGTTTCAAGCCCTCCAGACCGGTGAGATCGGGGAACCGGCTCACGAAGCCGCTGTCGCCGCGGGGCACCACCATCCAGCGGGTGAATTCCCGCACGGCACCCTGGTCCATGCGGCCGAAATTGACGCCCCAGGTCTGGGGTCCCTCGCCGGGCCTGAAGCGCAGGAGCGACAGGGGGATCCTCAGCTCCGCCGTCCAGCCGGTCTCGTCGCAGGTCACGGCGCTTTCCCACACGCCATCCCAGCTGGGGTCGAAGGTGTTGTCATTGTAGATGACCTGATCCTTCTGGACCCCGGCGGCGTTCACCTCGAAGACGAGGGCCGTGCGGCGGTCGTGGGTAGAATCCACGGCGACGCTGAACCAGTCGCTCTGGCTGTCCTGGTCGCGCCGGTGCAGCCGGCGCACGATGGCCGCGCGGCCCCCATCCAGGCTGAGGTCGTGATGCATCCGGGCGCCGATGTAGAGGAAGCGGTCGTCGTAGAGGACGCGGACCTCGGTGCGCTGTTGGGCCGGTTCTCCCCGGCGGGGCCACTCCTGGGTGAAGCCGGAGGCGGGCGGTGCGGTGGCCCAGGCGGCCTCGTCCAGGCGACCATCCACCTGGATGGCCGTGGCGGTCCGTACCGCCTGGAGGCCCAATTCCAGCCCGGGAGCGGCCATGGCCATCCCGGTGAGGAGGGGGATCGCAAGCAGGGAAACCGAGCGCATGGTTCTCCATGAGGCCATTGGGCGCCCCGAAATCATTCTATTGTGTCTTACGAGGCATGAACGCGGCGGGTTCCTTTTCGGGTTCCGCGGCACTTCATCGATACTGGATGCTCTGGAGCCGATATGCGCATGATTCTCACCGCCCTGCTGTCCCTACCCTTGTTGGCGGGAGGCGGGGGCACCGTGGCCTTCAAGCAGACGTCCTTCCTGGCCGAGGTGGCGGCCACGGAGTCGGAGAAGGCCAAGGGCCTGATGTACCGCCAGAGCCTGGCCAAGGACCGCTGCATGTTCTTCGTCTATGGCGAAGAGGGGAACCACGCCATCTGGATGAAGAACTGCCTCATCGCCCTGGACGTGGCCTGGGTGGATGCCGAGGGCAAGGTCGTGGAGACGGTCGAGCACGCGCCGCCCTGCAGCCCCATGCGCGGGGACGACTGTCCCACCTATGGGGGAATGCAGGTCTCCCGGTATTTCATCGAGTTTCCAGCCGGTACCTTCAAGCGCCTGGGACTCAAGAAGGGCGACCACGTTGGCTGGGACCTAACCTTGGATGATGGCCGGGGCGTTCGGGGTGGCGCGTCGGTGCCAAAGGCGAAGAAGAAGTAGCTGGGACGGCTCAATCGTCGGACTTGCTGACGTCCTTTCCCCGCCGGGGCGGACGGGTGAGGGTGCGCAGATGCTCCGGCGTGGGTGGCAGGGCGCCCAGGTCCAGGGGGGCAAGCCGGTCTGCCAGCAGCTTCCAGGCCTTGGCTTGGCGGGGCAGGCGCTCGGGTTGGATGACTTCGAAACCCTGGGCATAGCTCACGAAGGGCGGCATCACCAGGGCGAAGCCGGTGTAGAGGAAGGTGGGCAGGCGTAGCCAGTCCGGCTCGCCCGCGGGGCCCAGTGTGGGCACGGCAAAGAGGGGGTGTACGCCGCCGTTGATCCAGAAGCCGTGGGGCGGATCGTGGCGGGGGTAGACGAAGATCCGCCGCCGGTGCATGAGCGTGAAGGGACCCACGCGGTACTGTTCGACGGGCTGGATGCCGGTGCCTTCCAGGGCTGGGCCGCTGCTGCGATCGGGATGGCCCACCACCTGCACGACCGTCCGCCCCCCGCCCTTGAGTTTCCGGAAGATGGTGCGCAGTTCTTCGGCTTCGTCCCCCTCCACGATGCCCTGACTGGGTTTCAGGTCGCCCAGCAGGGCCAGCTGGGCCGGGGCATAGTCATCGATGAGGCTGAAGGCGCGCTCCCAGATCTCCATCTGGGGCGTGGCGGGCATGGGATCGGGCCGCCGCCGCCGGGCGGCGCCCAGCCCGAAGAACAGATCCGACAACACCAGCGTCTTTTGCCGCGGCAGCCAAATGGCCCGCCGGCTGTCGAGCACCACTTCTTCGCTGAGCTGGACCTGCACTGGAGCCTCCAAGCCACCATTGGAACACGGCGGGCCGGTCCGGCGGGCTTTCCCTGGGCGAGCCCCGTGGCGATATCCTCAGACCTCGCTTCCAGGAGAGAGCATGAACCCGAACGCGAACCACCTGCTGGCTGGGCTCGGAACCGGGGTTTGCGGAGGCCTGTTGTCAGGTCTGTTTGGCGTGGGTGGCGGGGTCGTCATGGTGCCCCTGCTGGGCCTGGTCCTGGGCCTGGATCAGCACCGGGCCCAGGGTGCCACGCTGGCAGCCATGCTGCTGCCCACGGGGCTGCCGGCGGTGCTTCAGTACCGCCGGCGGGGGATCACAAGTAGCCTGCGCCTTGTCGGTGTGCTGGTGCTGGCCTTCCTCTTTGGCATCTACGGTGGCGCCACGGTCGCCAACTTGATCCCTTCGACCCCCCTGCGCTGGGGCTACGCATCCTTCCTGGTGTTGCTGGCCGTCATGACCTTCTACCGACGGGAGTCGGCCTTGGTGGACCGGCTCGCCGTACCCCTGGACCTATCCGCTGGTCTATGGACCTGGGGCCTGCCCATCGGGTTCCTGGCGGGCGCCCTGTCGGGTCTGACCGGCCTCGGCGGCGCCGTGGTGGTGATCCCCCTGGTGGCCTCCCGCTTCCGCATGAGCCAGCACGAGGCGCAGCTCACCAGCCTCATGATGCTGCTGCCGCCCATCGGCCTGCCGGGGGTCTATGTCTACGCCAAGGCCCAGGGTGGCCTGCCATGGCTGGTGATCAGCGGCGTTGCCCTGGGGTTCGCGGCCGGCGGACTGGCGGGCGCACGCGTGGCCACGCGCATGCCGGGCACGAAGCTGAAACAGATCTACGCTGGCGTCATGCTGCTGATGGCGCTGCTGGTGGTGTGGCGAAGGTAGCTCAGAGGAAATTCATCCGCGTGTAGCTGCTGCCCAGCAGGGTGTTGGTGGATGTTGCGCCCAGGCCCAGCCAGCGCTCGAGTACCGTGGCGTAGAGGCCGCGGAAATCGGCCGCGGCGCTGTATTTCATGTTGCCGTTCGGGTCCAGGCCAGTGAGATCGGGATAGGCACCGTAGAGGCCACCCTTCACGGCCTTGCCCACCGCGAAGGAGAGGCCCATGGTGCCGTGGTCGGTGCCGCCGTTGTTCTCCTGGACCCGGCGCCCGAATTCGCTGTAGGTGATGATCATGACGCGATCCTGGGCGTTGCCGGAACTGGTCGTGATGGTGGCGAGGTCGTCGTAGAAGGCCTTGATGGAGCCTCCCAGGGCGCGTTGGAGGTTCGGATGGTCCACGGCCTGGTTGCTGTGGGTATCCCAGCCACCGAGCCGGGAGAAGAAGATCTGAGTGGGCAGGCCAGCCGCGATCATCTGGGCGATGAGCTTGAATTGTCTGCTGAGGCTGTTGTTGAGGTTGCCGCCATCGAGACGCTTGATGGGATAGGTGACGTCGCCGGGATAGAGGATGGTGGGGGTGCGGGCCGTGAGGGAACCCCCGGTGCCGAAGGCCGGGTTGTTCTGCGCATCGAAGAAGAGCTTGCCGGCCTGGGCCGCGGCCTGATAACCAAGGTCCGAGCTTGCGGCATTGAGTGAATCGCCCCAGCCGGTCTCGATGAGGGGGGCGTCCGGCATGGTGGTGCCGCTGAAGAGGTAGGCGGGGAATACATAGCCCCCGGCGCTGGGAATGGAGACGAAGCTGCGGGTCTGGCCCCGCAGCATCACCGCGAGATCCGAAGTGACGGTGAGGCCTCGGAGCACGTCGCCGGAAGCATTGAAGGCGGTGTCCGCGAAGCGGCCCAGCCAGCCGGTGCCAGCAGGTACCGCGGCCCCCTGGCCCCAGAGATCCCCGGCCGTGAAGTGGGACAGGTTCGGATTGGGCATCCCGATGCCAGGGATCCAGGCCACGCGGCCCGCAGCATGGAGATCATTCATGCCGATGAGATCGGGGTTCAGTCCCATGCCGCTGCCGAGATCGATCAGGGTGGCCGGGTCGATGCCCAGGGTGGCCCGCTTCGCCTGGTATGGGGCGAGGTTGGCGCCGGCATTCGGAGGCGTGACGTTGAGCCAGTCGTAGCCGCCGTCAATGTTGACGATGACGAGGATCGGCGCGGCTGGGACCGGGACAGGTGGCTGGGAATTGCCGCCACCAGAACTGTGGCCGCCACCGCCACAGGCGCTCAGGCCGGCGAGAGCGGCGCTGGTGGCTCCGAGGGTCTGGATGAATTCGCGTCGCGTGGTCATGGCAACCCCCGTCAGTAGAGCTGGCCCGCGGGCGAGCAGAGGATGAGGAAGGCCAGTTCCCGGGCCTTGGCCTGGGAGGCGGCATTCCAGGTGAACGGAGAGGGCAGGAGGGCCGCCAGCCACGCGGCTGACACTGTGGCCGCAATGGGTCCGGGCTGCAGCAGCGCCACCAGGCGGTCATACACGGCCTGGGCATTGGCGGGGGCGACAGGAAACCAGTCGGTGGTGACCGAGGTGGGGAACAGGGGGATCGAGGAATTGAGCTCGAGGAGCGCCAGCGCCGCGGCCGCCTTGGTGCGGTAGCGCATGGTGTTGCTGTTGAGCCAGGCCGTGTGCTCATGCCAGCCGTTGGGCCCGCTGGCATCCAACAGCTTCATGCCCATCTGATCGAAAGTGTTGGCGTTGTTGGTGAACAACCGCCAGGCCGGGTAGCCCTTGGGCGACTGGGCACTGGCCGTCGCGAGGGGGGGACAGAGCATCTTGGCGCCCCGCACGATCCAGGAGACGGGACCTTCGGCCAGGGCCCAGCGGTTCGCCGATCCGAAGAAGAACGCTGACTTGAGCAGGGTCTTCATGACCACCCGCATGTCGAATCCGGCGGTCTGGATCATGTTGGCCACATCGGTCTGGTCCTGGGCGGTGTAGCCAGTGGTGACGAAGTGGGTGAGCAGCCGCTTGGCGAGGAACATGGAGCAGTTGGTTCCCTTGACGGTGACGATGCTGCGGAGGGCGTTCTCGCCCTTGGCCCAGCCACCGGCGGTGGTGGTGATGTCCAGGGTCTGTCCGAAGAGGGAGACGGTGCCGGTGCGGTGCATGTTGTACGAGGAGGCACGGAGGCCGCCGGAGTAGATTCGTGTATCCGGGGCGTTGGAGCTGCCGTCGTAGACCTTGAAATGGCCGTCCGCCACGGTCCTCTGGCTTGGGCTGGCCGGATTGGGGACGTAGTCGGCATCGCCCAGCGTAAAGCTCCAGCCGCTGAGGGCCAGGGCCAGCTGGGTGATGTCGGCCTGGTTGTAGCCGTTGTCGGCGCCCAGGCTGTAGAGCTCCATGGATTCGCGGGCGTAGTTCTCGTTGGGGATGCTGGTGCCCGAGGCGTTGTTGAGGATCGAGTCCAGCCAGATGCACATGGCCGGATCCTTGCTCACCGTCACCAGCAGGTCGTCGAACTTATCCAGGCCGTCGGTCCGGAAGAGCTGGATCTGCTTGAGCATGAGGGCGGCTTTGCCGACCTTGTGATAACCCGTGGCGAAGAGGTTGTGCCAGAAGAGTGCCATGCGCTCCTGGAAGGCGTAGGGATTGTGGTGCATCCGCCAGGCGAGGTAGGCCTGCGCCGTGTTGAGGTTGTTGCGCCAGGCGTTCGATGCGTCCACGAGGAAGGCGTGGGGCGCGGCCACGAGCGCCACGTCCACACTGCCCGGGTCGGTCGTGCTGGCGGTGACCTTGGGTTCGGTGACCATGTCGGCGGTGGCGAGGGCCGCCGTGAAGGCTGTGAGGTCATGGCTGGGACCCGTGCCATCCACCCAGGCATCGATGGCTGCCCCCGGGGCCTGGGCCTGAAGGGCTGCCGCGTCAGCAGGGGTGAGCCCGAAGCCGGCCCGGCGGGCGAAATGCTGGACATCGGCGACGGTCCAGCTGGTGATGGCGGTGAGGACGGCCATGGCGGACTCCTAGTTGTTATGGGCCCCGGCGCTGATCCAGGCCGAGAGGGTGTCCACGGTGGGTTGGCAGAGATTGGGCGCCGCGTAGGGCATGCGCGCGCCATAGCCCCCGCCGGGGTTGTCCTTGGTGACTTTTTCGATGATCCAGGAATGGGCCGTGTCCCCGGGTGCCACCCGAAGCCAGCCCTGGCCCGTGGGTGCACTGGCGGGCACCACACTCACGAGCTGGGCATAGACCTGGTCAGAGGTTCCTGAATAGATCACGTGGCCCGTGGGGGAGGGGCCCTGGTGGCAGCTGATGGCCGCAGAGCCGCAACTGCTCTGGAGGGCGGGATAGATGTCCAGCTTCCAGGTCGGGCTGGCCTTGGCCACAGGAATGGGACAGGTGGTGGCGGGCGGGGGCGGTGTGGCTGGTGCAGAAGTCCCACCGCCACCTCCGCAGGCGCAGAGCAGAGGCAGCAAAGCCAGGGCCAAGGTAAGACGCATGCAACTCCAGGGTGGGAAGAGTCCAGAATGGGCAGGTTGCCCACCAAGTCAAGGTCATGACAGTTAGTCCTTTAGGTGTAGGCTGCGGACACAAACAGACACCACAGGGTTTAGGCTTCCATGCGTTATCCTCGACACGGAGGTTGCTGTGCCCCTGGATGCCCCGACCCCCCTCTACATGGGGGAGCGCCTGCGAGATCTCATCCTCTGCTATGCGGGGCCCTGGGCCTTCCTGCCCTACATCAAGAACCGTGAGGACACCGAGCTGCTTTGGCATGCGCGGCAGGGTGTCATCCTGGCCTTTGCGGAATGCGCCATGACCCTTGCCATGATGATCGCGGGCCTCTTCCCCATCTTCGGCTCCATCTCCGTGCGTTTCTTCCTGCCCCTGTGGCTGCTTTGGTGCCTGGGCATGTCCATCACGAGCATCCTGCAGGCCACCAAGGGCAAGCGGCACCGGATTCCGGTGGTTCATCAGTTCATTGAATATCTGTAATTCAGCGTCGAGCATTGAGGACCAGCATCGCGTCGCCGTAACTGTTGCGACCCACAGGGAGCGAATCAGGCCGGGGTGGGTCGGGCATTCAAGATGAGCATCGCGTCCCCATAACTGAAGAACCGGTACCTCGCCTGCACAGCTTCGGCATACACGGCCTGCGCCAGGTCCAGCCCCAGCAGGGCGGAGACCAGCACGAAGAGGGTGCTTTCGGGCAGGTGGAAGTTGGTGAGCAGGTGATCCGCGGTTTGGAGCCGATGCCCCGGTGTGATGAAGATGCGGGTGGCGCCTTGTCGGGCCAGGTGAACGCCGTCCCAGGCACCTTCGAGGGTGCGCAGTGAGGTTGTTCCCACGCAGAGGATGGGCCGGGCGCGGTGGCGGAGGACGGGTTCCAGCGCAGCGGCGGTGGCCTCGGGGATCTCGAAGCGCTCTTCGTGCATGGCGTGCTCTTCCAGGCGCTCCGCGGTCATGGGGCGGAAGGTGCCGAGGCCTACGTGGAGGCGGATCGGATGCCAGCCACAGCCGCGGCCCTGCAGCGCCGCGATGAGGTCGGGCGTGAAGTGCAGGCCCGCGGTGGGCGCGGCCACGGCCTCGCCCTCCCGGGCGGCGAACACGGTCTGGTAGCGGGTCTCGTCTTCGGTCCTGGCCAGGTGGGTGATGTAGGGCGGCAGGGGCAGGCGGCCGATGCGGTCGATCTCATCCCAAGCCAGGCCGTGGTCAGATTGCACCCGCACCCTGCGCAGACCTTCGGGCAGGGTCTCGAGCACCTCAAGCCGGGCCAGTTCCGCGCTGGTGTCGGGATCCACCACCGCCGCTGACGCACCCGGCTTCAGGCGCGCGCCGGGCCGCACCAGGGCTTCGAAGCACCCCTCGCCCAGGCTACGCAGCAGCAGGGCCTCGCCGGTCCCGCCCCCGGCCCGGCGCAGAAAGAGCCGCGCGTGGCGGACGCGGACGTCGTTGGGTACGCAAAGGCTGCCCCCTGGAACGAGTTCGGGCAGGTCGCGGATGCAGCGGTGGGACCAGGTGCCCGTCTGCGCGTCCACCACCAGGAGGCGCGCCCCATCCCTGTCGGGTGCGGGATGCTGGGCGATGAGTTCCGGCGGCAGGTCGAAGTGGAAGTCAGAGCGCCGCATCAGGTGATCATCACCCCTGGGCAAACTGCAGGCTGTGCAGGCGCGAATACTCACCCGCCTGGGCCAGCAGCGCCTCGTGAGTGCCTTGTTCGACGATGCGGCCCTGCTTCATGGTGCAGATGCGGGTGGCGCGCTGGATGGTGCTGAGGCGGTGGGCGATCACCAGGGTCGTGCGGTTCTCCATGAGGGCCTCGAGGGCGGCCTGCACCGCCCGCTCGCTTTCGGTGTCGAGGGCGCTGGTGGCCTCGTCCAGGATGAGGATGGGCGGATCCTGGAGCAGGGCCCGGGCGATGGCCAGGCGCTGGCGTTGGCCGCCACTGAGGCTGGAGCCGGTCTCCGCCAGGGGCGTGTCGTAGCCCTTGGGCAGGGCCAGGATGAACTCGTGGGCATGGGCCTTCTTGGCGGCCTCGATGACGGCCGCGCGGTCGGCTTGAAGGCCGTAGGCGATGTTGTCGTGCACCGTGTCCATGAACAGCAGGGTCTCCTGGGTGACGATGCCGATGCGCTTGCGTAATTCCCGGGGATCGAAGTCGCGGAGGTCGATGCCATCGAGGGTAATGCGGCCCGCCGTGGGATCGAAGAAGCGCGGCACCAGGTTCACGAGGGTGGTCTTGCCGCCGCCGCTGCCGCCCACCAGGGCCACGGTCTCGCCGGAGCGCACTTCCAGGTCGATGCCGCGCAGCACCGGATGCTTGGCGTCATAGGTGAACGCGACCCCCTCAAAGCGCAGCAGGGCGGGTCGCGCGGGCATCGGCTGGGGGTTTGCGCTGACGGGCAGTTCCGGCTGCCGGTCGAGCATGGAGTAAACGCGGTCGAGGCTGGCGGAGGCCACCTGGATCTCGTTGTTGAGCTTGGTGAGCCGGCGCAGAGGATCGTAGAGTGCGTAGATGGCCAGGATGTAGGTGAGGAAGTTCTCGGTGGTGAGGGTGCCGTTCTTGAAGCGCCCCGCCGCGTAGGCGGCGAGGCCAGCCAGCAGCAGGCCACCCACCAGCTCCATGATCGGCGTGGACAGGGCCGAGGCCCGGGCGCTCTTCATGCCCAGCCGGTAGAGCTCCTGGTTCTGGACCTGGAAGCGCTCCACCTCGTAGGTTTCCCGGGCGAAGGCCTGCACCACCCGGATGTTGCTGAACACTTCCTTGAGCCGCTGGAGCAGGCGGCTGGAGGCTTCCTGGTTGCGGTGGTTCACCTTGCGGATGCGCTGGCTGAGCTTCTTCACCGGGAGGACCACCAGGGGCCCGGCCAGGAAGAGGGTGAGGCTCAGCTTCCAGTCCATGTAGAGGACCGTGGCCAGCATGGTCAAGGCCACGCAGACCTCCCGGACGGCCTCGGCCAGCTGGTTGCTGGCAATGCCCTGCACGGCGCCCACATCGCTGATGCTGCGGGTGAGCAACTCGCCCACGGGATGCTTCTGGAAGAAGGCCGGCTCCTGCCGCATGAAATGGGCGAAGAGCCGCTCCCGCAGGGCCTGGGTGGCCAGGATGCCACTGCGCACCATCAGCAGGGTGCCGCTGTAGATGAGGATGCCCTTCAAGGCGAAGAGCGCCACCAGCACCAGGGGCA
>JBBRZL010000089.1:0-14282 GCA_038236735.1 Holophagales bacterium
CGCTGATCATGAGGAAGTGGCTGCGATGGGCACCCCGACCCACCCGGCCCCGCAGCTGGTGGAGCTGGCTGAGGCCGAAGCGCTCGGCGTGATCCACCACCATCACGGTGGCGTTGGGCACGTCCACCCCCACTTCGATCACCGTGGTGGCCAGCAGGAGCTGCGCCTCGCCCGACGCGAAACGCGCCATGCGGGCCGCCATCTCGTCGGCCTTCAAGCGGCCATGGACCACCTCGATGAATGCCTCCGGGAAGATGCCTCGCAGCAGCGCCTCCATGGCCTGGATGTCGCGCAACGGCACCTTGCCTTCCTCCGAAGGGTCGATGCTGGGGCTCACCACGAAGGCCTGGTGGCCCGCGGCCAGCTCGCGTCGCACCAGTTCCCAGGCGCGTCCGGCGAACTCGGGTTTGTACAGCCTGGTGGCTATGGACTGGCGGCCCGGGGGCAGTTCGTCGAGCACGCTCTGGTCCAGGTCGCCGAACACGGCCAGGGCCAGGGACCTCGGGATGGGCGTGGCGCTCATGACCAGCCAGTGGGGGTCCCCGCCCTTCTCCTTCAGGGCCTCGCGCTGCTTGACCCCAAAGCGGTGCTGTTCGTCCACCACCACCAGCTGCAGTTTGTGGAAGGCCACTGCCTCCTGGAACAGGGCGTGGGTGCCGATGACGTACCGTGCCTCGCCACTGGCGATGCGGGCCAGGGCCGCCCGTTTTTCGGCCACCTTCATGCCGCCCAAAAGCAGCTGCATGGCATCACGCTGGTCACCCAGATAGCGCCGGAAACTGTCTGCGTGCTGGCGGGCCAGCACCTCCGTGGGCACCAGCAGGGCCCCCTGCCCGCCGGTCTCCGCCACCATGGCCATGGCCAGCAGCGCCACGAGAGTCTTGCCGCTGCCCACATCGCCCTGCAGGAGGCGGTGCATGACGCGACCGGAGGTCAGGTCGGCCACGATCTCCTTGAAGGATCGCCGCTGCGCGCCGGTGAGGGAAAAAGGCAGAAAGGATTTCAGGCGTTCGCGCAGTTGCGGCGACGTGGGCACCAGCTGGCCTTTGCGCCGCATGCGGCCGGCCCGGCGCAGGGCCACGCCCAGGGCAAAGGCGAAGAGTTCTTCCGAAGCCAGCCGACGGTGGGCGGGCGTGGTCCCGGCCTCCAGGGCCTGGGCGTCGCTGTCATCTGGAGGGTCGTGCAGCAAGCGCAGGGCCGTCATGGTGTCCGGCAGGTCCTTCGACAGTTCCAAGGGCAACCAGTCCTCGATGAGGTGAGCGCGCGTGAGGGCCTCCGCCACCAGTTTCTGCCGCGCCCGGCCTGGCAATGCGCCCAATCGACGGTAGAGCGGCAGGTAGCGCCGCACCCAACCAGCTTCTCCCTCTCGCGCCATGAGTTCGAACTGTGGTCCCCGCATTTCCAGGCCATGCCGCCCCACCACCAGCGACCCGAAGACCAGCAGGCGGTCGCCCACCTTCAGGCTGCGGCCCAGGTAGGGCTGGTTGAACCAGACCAGACGCAGGGTGCCGGTGCCGTCTGCCAGCAGCACTTCGGTAAGGGCCATGCGCTGCACGTGGGTGGTGCTCTGGCGCAGGTCCTGGATGGTGCCCAGCACCGTAACGATGCCCGCATCCTGAACCTCGAGGCCCTGCAGTTCCAGGCTGCCCAGGGGCCGCAGGCTGCCCCGGTCCACGTAGCGGAAGGGCAGGCTCCAGAGGAGATCCCGCAGGCTGTCAATGCCCGCCTCCTGCAGCGCCGCCGCCCGCGCAGGCCCCAGGCCCCGGAGGACCGTGACCTTGGAAGCGAGCGGGAGGGGAGCGAGAGTCATGGTGGACCCTTCAGCCTAACTGGTCCCGCAGCGTCATCCCCTGGAACAAACGGGGCCGCCCCTGCCGAGGACGGCCCCACTTCGAAATGGATCAGTCCCGGTTTCAGGCGTGGGCGACGGTGCGGGCCATGGCTTTGACCAGCGCCTGCTCCAGGTCGGCCCAGAGATCGTCGGGGCCTTCGAGGCCCACGGACAGCCGCATGAGGGACTGGGACACGCCACTGTGTTCGCGGGCCTCGGCGTTCACCACCCGGTGAGTGAGGGCGGCGGGATGCTGGATGAGGGTGTCCACGCTGCCCAGGGACACGGCGGGGGTCATGAGCTTCACCTCGGCCATGACGATCGAGGCGGCTTCAAAGCCACCCACCAGTTCGAAGGCGATCAAGGAACCGGGGCCCTTCATCTGGCGGCCCAGCAGGCCCTTGGGATCCTGGCCCGCAAGCCCGGGGAAATGCACGGCGGAAACGGCGGGGTGCTTGGCGAGACGCTCGGCCAGCACCTGGGCGCCGGCCTGCTGGGCGCGCACGCGCAGAGGCAGGGTGGGCAGGCTGCGGTGTAGCAGGTAGGCGGCCAGCGGGTGCAACACGTTGCCGGTGATGACGCGAACCTTGCGCAGCTCCGTGGCCCAATCATGGTTGGTGGCCACCAGTCCCGCCAGCACATCGCCGTGGCCGCCCAGGAACTTGGTAGCGCTGTGGAGCACCAGCGTGACTCCCTGCTGGATGGGGTTCTGCAGAATGGGGGTGGCGAAAGTGTTATCCACCAGCACGGGCACCTGGCCAGCCTGGCGGA
Organism: Holophagales bacterium; assembly: GCA_038236735.1. GTDB lineage: Bacteria > Acidobacteriota > Holophagae > Holophagales > Holophagaceae > Geothrix. The sequence goes on from JBBRZL010000089.1 coordinate 2,603, forward strand.
CCACGTCCTCCAGATCCAGCAGCGCCATGGTCGGGTTGGCGGGCGTCTCCACCATCACCATGGCCGTGTCGGGGCGGAGGGCGGCGGCGATGCCATCGGCATCGGCCCAGGTCACTTCGAGGCCCAGCATGCCCGAGGCCAGCAGATGATCAGACCCGCCGTAGAGGGGGCGCACGGCCACGATGTGGTTCCCGCGTGATTTGGCTGCCATGAGGCTGGCGGTCACCGCCGCCATGCCCGAACCGAAGGCCACGCAGGCCTCGGCGCCCTCCAGCTGGGCCAGGGCCTGCTCGTAGCGGGCCACTGTGGGGTTGTAGAGCCGGGAGTAGACGGGGCTACCGATGGGCAGGCCGCCCATGGCCATGGCCTCCAGGCTGCGGCCGCCCTCATCAAGATCGGGCACCGGGTAGGTGCTGCTGAGGTCGATGGGCAGGGCGTGGATGCCCTGTTCGTGCAGAACCTCGCGGCCGGCGTGCACGGCCTGGGTTTCCAGGGACTGTTTGGCGATGGGATGAACCATGGTGGGGCTCCTGTCTTTCCAATGTAGATTCGATCAATTTGGTATTCTGCCGAATTGATTTCGTGAAATGATGGGTTTCATGGAACTGGACCGAATTGACTGCGCCCTGATCGAGCATTTACAGAAGGATGCTCGGCTCTCTAACAAGGAGCTCGCCACCAGCGTGGGTCTGGCACCTTCGTCTTGCCTGGCCCGGGTGCAGCGCCTGCGCAGCGAAGGTGTGATCAAAGGCACCCACGCCGAGGTGGACCCGGAGGCCCTGGGCGTGAGTCTTCAGGCCCTCATCGCCGTGCAGCTGCGCCAGCACAGTCGCGCCCAGGTGAAAGCCTTCTGGAAGCACGTGTTGGGCCTGCCCGAGGTACTCATGGTCTTTCACGTGGCCGGCACCCACGACTTCCAGGTGCATGTGGCCGTCCGCGATGCCCACCACCTGCGCGACCTGGCCCTGGACGCCTTCACCACCCGCCCCGAAGTGGCCCACATCCAAACCAGCCTCATCTTCGAATGCGCCAAGGGCAAGCTGATGCCGAACTACCGGCAACCAACCCGCTGAATCCCGATCCATCTGTAGACGCCCCAAGTCCTCCCGGCTCGTTTGCTGAGTGGAGCGGCAGCGAGGCGTCGCGAACGAACCAGCCTCGGGCTCTGTCCTATTTGGCCACATCTCTTGTGATCTGGACCTTGTACGGATACCCCGCGCTTCCATACACAACCAGAAGCAGTGGGAAAGGGCGCCTCTCCATGTTCCTGAATTCGATTCTCGAAGTCCTCTGCTGACGACTCAACCTATTGATGCGGGCAAGCTGGATCGTCGAGGCCGACGTGGGGGTGAAGGATGGGCCGCTCAGGAGCCCAAACCGTTGAGTCACTTCATCGGTGGGATCACAGAGGATGTTCGTGATCAATGTCTCACCTGGTGCCAGCGTGAATCGGTACAGCTTGAGGCCATTGTCCTTCGCATTGATGTCTTCGGTCATCGCGGCCGCAGTACGCCCCCCAGTCGTGGTGTTCTCCGCGGGCCGGGTGGTGGATTGGAGGGAGGGGTCCATGGGCAGACCCTCTTCCTCGATCAGGCGGACTTCCTCTCGAACCGCCACCATCTGGCTCTTTCCCGCAGTGATCGGTTGAATGGTTGGGGTCTGCATCGAAGTGATGGACTTGGCCCCCTCCGTATGCAGAACCTGGGCCTGGGCCGAGTTGACTAAACAGAATCCAGCGAGCCACAGGACTCTTCTCCAGGTGCTCTCATTGATGGAAGACGGCATTGGGCACCAGAAAAAACGAAGAGGAAAGTGAAAAGAATTGGTTGTACACAGCCTATCAGGACTGCCGAGCCCACCTTGCCGGCGGTGCTCTGAAATCTGGGCCTTGGTGACCATGCTCGGGAGATCCAGCCAAGGAGACAGGAATGCCGAGAATTTGCAGACCAGCGATGGTGCGCGGCGTTCACTCGTCTGAATTTCCAACGGCGTCAGAATCTCGAAGGTGATCCGCGATTGCTCCACGGCGACCGGTGCGGCGGTCAAGCCTCCAGATATTTCGCCGCCAGGCGTTGCAGCGTGTTGAAACCCCGTAAGGTGGCCTTGACCTGTACCGTCTTCTCGAAGACGGCGTTGGAGAAGGTGGATTCGCTCTGCTTCACAAAGCAGAGCCACCAGACTTCACGGCCGACCGCGCGGAAGGCGTCCACCTCCGTGCGCAGGCCATGCAGGTGGGCCCCGGCCTCGGCCGACAACGGCCCTTGCAGCAACGCCACATTGAGGGCCACGGCCCCCGCCCGCTCGGCCGCGCTGAAGGGACAGCCCCGCACCAGGGCTGCCAACTCTGGTTCTGTGCGCAGGAAAGTGGCCACCTCATAGCCCAGGGCCGTGTGCAGGTTCCCTTCGATTCTCTTCTGGAGCAGCGCTTCCTTCGCCTTCCCCCCATCAAAGACGATGTTGCCACTGGCAAGGAAGGTCTCCACATGGCGCAGCCCGAGTGCTTCGAAGTGCTCCTTCAGCCGCGCCATGGTCACGGTGTGGCCGCCGACGTTGATGGCCCGCAGGAAGGCGAAAGTGCGACTCATGACTGCTCCAGGGCAGCCAAGGCCCGCGCCGCCTGGCGGCCCAGGTCCCCGCTGCCCTGGCTGTGGGCGAGGTGCTTGGCCAGGGCCACCAGCAGCGCCTCCTGGGCAGCGGGTGGCAGATGGGGCAGCAGGTCGGCGGCGGCGGCCAGAGCGAGCACCTGGTGGGCGTGGTTGAAGGTGGGGTCGTTCTTGGTGGCGGCTTCCGCCAGGGCCGCCAGGGCGGCCTCGCCACGTCCAGCGCGTACCAACTCCCGTGCATGGCCCATGGCGAGGGCGGGCTCCAGGTCCAGCACCGCGTCCAGCAGCGCCTCGGTGCTGGGTTCCGAGACCTCGGCGGGTTGCACGCGCTCCTCGGGTTCATCCGTGGGAAACAGGTTCACCAGGGCCGCGGCCTGGCACCAGATGCGCGGGTCGGTGGGTCGCGTGCGGGCGAGGCTGGCCAGGTAGGCGAAGGTCCAGGCGGTCTTGCCCTCCAGGTCGCGCCGGGCATCCAGCTGTTTCTCGGCAGCCGCCAGCACCAGGGCCGCCAGGGTGTCACCGGCGCCCTGCCCGGCCTTCAGCCGCTCGGTGAAGCGGTCCAGCAGGCCCACCAGGCCCAGGTCGCAGAGGTCGCGCACCTGGACTGCAAGTGCCTCCTCATCCAGCGTGGCATCGCTCCACCGAACAGCGACCTCTGAACCCACCAGGCGCTTCGCCGCCCGGCGGGCCCAGAAGGTGTCTTCGGGGGTGGCCGCCAGCCAGGCCGCGAGGCCGAAGAGGCGGCGGCCCGTCGCCTTGGGCTGGTCCAGCCGCAGTTGCAGATCCCCCAGATCACCGGCCACCACCGCCTTGTGGCCCACGTTGGCCATATCCAGTTCAGTGAGTCGGCCCAGGCGCTGGAAGTCTTCCCGGGTGAGCTGCTCGAAACCCTGGGCCTCTGCGTAGGCCAGACCCGGCCGGCGGGACTGGATGAAGCCTTCGAGATTGCGCCAGGTGCCGCTGCCCTTGGCCGACTGCGACTGGGCCAGCGCCTGGGGCGGGCGCCGCCCTTCGTGGGCGGCCATGTGCACCTGGGTAGCCAGGGCCCGGAGGAAGCTGCGCTGGCTCAGCAACGGCTGCAGCCGCAGCACCGACCTCAGGCCCAGCAGGCCATGCGGGAAGTGGGGCTGGTAGGCCTCCCAGTCGATGCGCGGGATGAGCGTTTTCAACGTCGCCCTGAGTGTGTCCTGCACCCCATCCGGCTCCGCCACACATTCCGCGAAGGCCCCGAAGAAGCCCGCCGTGGGCGTCTCCAGTTCCTGCTGCCAGCGAGCGTCAACCGTCATGGCGAATCAACCCAGGAAAAGCTGGAACACAGAGGCCACAGAGAATCAAGGAGGCTGAATGGGCCGATCTTCCAAACCTTCCGCGACCAGCGTCTTTCTCTGTGTCCTCTGCGGCTCTCTGCGTTCCGCTTTTTTGGCTCTTGGTGCCCATCACGCACCCTCCAGAGGCAAGGCCCAAGCGGCGGCCACGAGGCGAGCCCAGTGATGCGACCAGGCGCGCTTCCAGACCAGGCCGTCCTCCTTCATGTCGGCGGCTGCCAGGCGCTGGCGCAGGTCGGCGCGCAGGGTCGCGACCGTTGGCCCCAGGGCCGCTTCGGCCAGGGCCAGCAGGGCCGCGCGGGCCTCGCGCTCCTGGTCATGATGGGCGAGGTAGCCTGTGGCTTCCGGCGAGGGCGCCGAGGCCCGGAGGCGCTGCCAGACCTCGAAGGCGACCTTGGCAGAGGGATCGTCCCGGAAGGGCGCTTTCACCTGGTCCCAGTCCTTGCCCGTGTCCAGTTCAGGCCCCGCCCGCAGCAGGGCCTCCCGCAGCTTCACGGCCTTGGCCACGTCCCGGTCCAGGTGCTTGAGGGCCACGAAAGTGCGGGGTTTCTCGCGTTTCTCCCGGCGATCGAAGAAGGCGTTGAGGGCCGCGACCACCAGATCCATGGGCAGGTTGGCCGCTTCCCAGGCCAGCACCTGCCGGTAGTCGTCCGTGGACAGCAGCCCCGAGCGGCCCCAGGCCCGGAAGGCCCACTCGCGCTCCAGCCAGTCCTTCTCCTCCCTCGTATAGGGCATCAGCGGGTCGTCCCCGCTGGGGTTGAGGGCTCCGGCACCAGCCAGGTGCCGTCCTTCAGGTGAAGGGCGCCCTGCTCCCAGGCCAGGATTTCTTCCGGCACGATCTGGGCCTTGGCAAAGCCGCGGAGGCGGAAGGAGCCTGAACCCAGCCGCTGTCCCTGGCGGTCCCAGACTTCCAGTTGCCAAAGGGTGCCCTGGTGCCCGCCGACCTTGAGGAAGACCCCCTGCCTGGTGTCACCGCCCCACACGGCCTCTGCGGGAACGGAGGCGGGACGGGAAGGCGCGCCCCCACATCCAGCGGTGAGCCCCGCCACGACTGCTGTCATCACTGGAATCATCGAAGGTCGCGCCATGAAGGAGTTCCTAGCTGGGCCCCACGACGCCGCGCGAGGGGTGCCGGGCGAGCGAGGCGAGGAAGGCGAGTCAAAGCGTAGCAGGTACTACGCGCGACAAGCCTGACGCTGCATCGCGACGCCCGCCACCCCTCGCCCGGAGGGATAAAGCCAGGCAGGCGCCCCGCGGTGTCAGGTCCCTTGAACAACGAACCACGTTGCCCTGCGGGCCCTTCCTTCCGGTGCATCCTGCCTGGCTTTATCGCGGTATCGTCGGGCCCAGCTAGGAACTCCAGCATTCTACCCGGTAGACTGAATGGCAAGGGAGGGACCGGTCCTGATCCGCGAACAGATCCGCTACAAGAGCCGCAAGGAGATCGACAAGCTGCGCGAAGCCGGCCGGGTGGCCGCCAATGCGCTGCGCATCGCCGCCCGGGCCGCCCGGCCCGGCGTGAGCCTGCTGGACCTGGACCGCATCGCCGAGACCTACATCCGCCAGCAGGGCGCCACCCCCAGCTTCAAGGGCTATCACGGCTTTCCCGGCACCCTTTGCACCTCGGTGAACGACAAGGTGGTGCACGGCATTCCCACGAAATACGTTCTGCAGGAGGGGGATGTCATCGCCATCGACTGCGGCGCCAAGCTGGATGGCTACCACGGCGACACTTGCCTGACCGTGGGCGTGGGGCAGATCAGCGAGCAGGCCCGGATGCTCATCCAGACTGCGCAACTGGCCATGTTCGTGGGCATCGAGTACTGCCGACCCGGCTACCGGCTGGGCGACATGGCCACGGCCGTGCAGAGCTTCGCCGAAGAGCGCGGCTACTCCATCGTGCGCGAGTACATCGGCCATGGTCTGGGCCGCGACCTGCACGAGGATCCCCAGGTGGTATACGCCGAACAGAAGCCGGGCACCGGCTTTCGCATGGAACCGGGGATGGTCATCACCATCGAACCCATCCTGAATACCGGCAGCCACCGGTGCCTGGTGGAAGCCGATGGTTGGACCGTCCGCACCAAGGATGGCGGCCTTTCCGCCCAATTCGAGCACGACATCTCCATCACCCGCACGGACCCGGAAATCCTGAGCATCCCAGACGCCGAGTACGAACTCGAAGACGGGCTTTAGGAGCCATGGTTCTCGCCCTCCTGGCACCCGCCAAGCTGAATCGCTTTCTCGCCATCCTGGGACGGCGACCGGACGGCTTCCATGACCTGGAGCTGGTCACCACGGTCCTGGAGGGCGTGGCGGAACTGACCGACACGCTCGAGGGTGAACCCGCTGCGGAACTGTCCCTCTCCATTTCAGGGCCCACGGGCGCAGGCCTGGTGGCCGATGACTCCAACCTCGTCCTCCGGGCCTGGCGGCTACTGGAGGATGCAGCCAGGCGTACGCTGCCCGCCGCCCTGAAGCTCTACAAGCGCATCCCCCACGGCGCCGGCCTGGGGGGCGGCAGCAGCGATGCCGCCGCGGCCCTGCGGCTAGGCAATGGCCTCTTCGACCTGGGCCTGGAAGATGCAGTCCTGCTCCAACTGGCCGCCCGCCTCGGTAGCGACGTGCCGCTCTTCCTGCTGGGTGGCACGGTGCTGGGCCTTGGCCGCGGGGAACGCGTGTTCCCCCTGCGCCCCGTGCCCCTGGAACCCATCCTTCTGGTCCATCCCGGCCTGTTCGTGGGCACGCCCAGCGTGTATGGGGCCCTGCTTGAGGTGGGCTACCCCCTACCCGAGCCGCTGGCCTCCCTGCCCGAGGACGCCAGGCCCCCCTGGCGCAACGATCTGATTGACGCAGCCTTGTGGGTTTGCCCACGGCTGGCCGAGGTGCGTGACGCCCTGAGCGACAGCGGCGGCGAACCCCTGCTCTGTGGCTCCGGCAGCTGCTGGGCCGCTCGCTATGTTTCCACCGCAGCGCGCGATGCCGCCGCGAACCAGCTTTCCGCAGAGCATGGCGAGTGGCGGATCTGGTCAGTCTAGCCTCCACAGATTTTTTTTTCTCTCTGTGCCCTTTGTGGCCAATCCTTTTTGCGCCATTCATTGCAACATGTGTTGGAAAAGTAGAATTGGCCCCAAAGAACACAAAGAATCTGGCAACTCAAGAACTCCGCGCCACCCACCGGCATCCCAAACCAGAAACCGCCTGAGGTCCCCATGTCCACCCCAGCCCTCCGCATTCGCGGTCTGCGCAAGGCCTTCCCCAAGGTGATCGCCGTGGCCGGCGTGGATCTGGAGGTGGCCCGCGGCGAGGTCTTCGGGCTGCTGGGGCCCAACGGCGCAGGCAAGACCACGACTCTGGAGATCATCGAGGGCCTCACCACCGCGGATGCGGGCGACATCGAGATCCTGGGCCTGACCTGGGAACGCCAAGGCCAGGAGATCCGCTCCCGCATCGGCGTCCAGTTGCAGAGCACGAGCCTGTTTAACAAGATCACCCCACGGGAGGCCCTGGATCTTTACGGCAGCTACTACCCAAGATGCCGCAGCAGCGAGGACCTGCTGGCGCTGGTCCAGCTCCAGGACAAGGCTGATGCCTACCACATCACCCTCAGCGGAGGCCAGCAACAGCGGCTGGCCCTGGCCCTCGCCCTGGTCAATGACCCGGAGCTGGTGTTCCTGGACGAGCCCACCACGGGCCTGGACCCGCAGGCCCGCCGCGGGCTCTGGGATGTGGTGCGGCGGATGAAAGGCGAAGGCAGGACGGTGGTGCTGACCACGCACTACATGGACGAGGCCGAGGCCCTCTGCGACCGCCTGGCCATCATGGACCACGGACAGGTGATCGCCACGGGCACGCCGGCCTCGCTCATCGCGGAGCTGGCTATCCCCAGCGTGGTGGAGCTCACCTTCGACGGTGCGGCCCCCGATCCTGCGGCCTTCGCCGCGCGGCTGGGCCAAGGCGTGGAGCGACGGGTGGACCTCTGGGAGATCCCCACGCCAGATCCCAAGGCCCTGCTGCCCAGATTGCTGGAAGCCGCCGACGCCGCTGCCATCCCCTTCCAGCAGGTCCACATCCGTCGGGCCACCTTGGAGGATGTGTTCCTCCAGCGCACCGGCCGCAGCCTGAGGGAGTGACCATGATGCTCTGGCGCCAGTTCGTCATGGAGTGGCGGCTCTACAGCCGCGACCGGGTGGCCATGTTCTGGACCTTCGCCTTCCCGGTGGTCCTACTCATGGGGTTCGGCACGATCTTCCGGGATGGTGGCGGGCCGAAGCTCTCCGTGGTCCGCGTGCAGGCCCCGGCCCCCACACCCAACGATGCCGCCCTGGACCAGGCCCTGGCGGATCTCCAGGTGAAGGTCCAGTCCCTATCGAAGGCCGAGGCCGAGGCCCGCTGGGCCAGGGGGGAGACTGCCACCCAACTTGAATCTACAGACACTGGCTACCGGCTGCGCCTGAACAGCTATCTCATGGCCCAGGCCGGGGCCACAGCCGGCCTGGTGAACCAGGCCTGGCTCATGGCCCAGGCGCGTCTCAGCGGTTCCCCCGAACCGCAGCGCATCCCCATTTCAGTGGAGAGCCCCGGCGGCAAGCGCTCCGCCAACTACGCCGCCTTCCTCCTGCCGGGCCTGCTGGGCCTGAACCTGGTCAGCATGGGGCTCTTCAGCGTGGGAATGGTGAACGTGTCCTACCGGGAGAAGGGCAAGTTCCGGCGCCTGGCCGTGACGCCTCTGCCCAAGTGGATCTTCCTGCTGGGCCAGGTGCTCCACCGCCTCACGGTCACAGTGGTCCAGGCCGCCATTCTGCTGCTGGTGGGGCGCCTGCTCTTCGGCATCCAGAATCAGGGCTCGTACCTCGACCTGACTCTACTGATGGTACTGGGCACGGGCTGTTTCATGGCCTTCGGCTTCGCCCTCAGCGGCTTCGCAGAGACCTCCGAAGGCTACGCCGCCATGTCCAACCTGGTGTTCTTCCCCCTCATGATGCTCAGCGGCGTCTACTTCACCCTGGACGCTGCACCGGCCTGGCTGCAGCATGCCGTGGCCCTCATGCCCCTGGCGCCCTTCATCCGGGCCCTGCGGGCGGTGTTCAACGATGGCGGCACCCTTGCTGGCCACGGCCTGGGCATGATCATCGTGGCCGCCTGGGGCCTCGCAGCCTTCCTGCTGGCCGTCCGGCGCTTCCGCTGGGCTTGACGCGCTCACCAGATCCTTGGACGGGGCGGTGAAGCTAAAACTGCGACCCCGGTGTGGGCGGGGCTGAACCACTTCACGGGCTACACTGGGAGGCTGGAGAACCCTCATGCAGTCTTCCAAACGCGCCCGGTTGGCTATCTTCCTCACGGTCTTCGTCGACCTTTTGGGCTTCGGCATCGTCATTCCCATTCTGCCGCTCTACGCCAAGGCCATCGCCGATCATCCCAGCGCCTGGATGGCCACGGCCAACCATTTCCTGGGCCTGGGCGCCGGCACCTCGCCTGGAGCCTTGTGGGCCGGCGTGGCGTTTTTCGCATACAGCATCATGCAATTCATCGCCACTCCCATCCTTGGCCGGGTGTCGGACCTGGTGGGACGCAAGCCAGTGCTATGGATCAGCCTCGTGGGCACCGCCCTTGGCTACCTCATGATGGCCGTCACGAGCCGCTTTGAATGGGTGCTGCTGGCCCGCATCCTGGATGGCATCACCGGCGGCAACATCTCCGTGGCCCAGGCAGCCATGGCCGACAGTTCCCTCCCGGAGGAACGCTCCAAGGTCATGGGTATGATCGGCGCAGCCTTCGGCCTTGGCTTCGTCATCGGCCCCGCCATGGCCGGGCTGTTGAGTGGCAGTGCCTTCGGCCAGCACCTGCTGGCCACCCGTGGCTGGCACCTGCCCTTCTTCGTGGCCGCTGGTCTCTCCCTGGTCGCCTCCCTCCTGGTGGTGGTGTGGATGCCGGAGACGCTGACCCCCGAAGTGCGGGCCAGAGCCAGGCGGCAGGAGAGCCGGGGACATGCCATCGTCGAAGCCCTGAAGCGGCCCGGCATGCCCCAGATCATGGGCATTTCGCTCCTCGCCATGGCGGGGTTCGCCATGATGGAAGGCACCTTCGCCCTACTGGCCAACGCCCGGTTCGCCTTTGGCCAGCGGGAGGTGGGCTGGCTCTTCTTCTACCTCGGTATTCTCATCGTCCTCTATCAGGGCGGCCTCGTCCGCATGATCGCCAAGCGGATTCCTGAGCGGGCGGCGCTCTGGATGGGCCTGCTGCTCGTGTGCCTGTCCCTGCCGCTGCTTCCAATTCTGTCCTGGAAATGGCCCTTCCTGCTCATCCTCATCCCCATGGCCTGGGGCAGCGGCATGAACACCACCGCCACCAGTGCCCTGGCCAGTCGGCTCACCCCCGCGGAAGACCAGGGGGGCCTCTTCGGCTCTATGAATGCCATGTCGGGCATCGGCCGCATTGTCGGCCCCCTGGGCGGAACCTACATCTTTGCCCGCTGGGGCGGCCAGGCCACCTACGTGACGGCAGCGGGCGTCACAGCCCTGGCCCTGCTGCTGGCCTTCACACTGCCCCGAAAGGCTCCCAAATGATCCGCCTGGATGGACAATCCCTTACCGCCAAGCTCCTGGCGCGCATCGCCGCTGGCGAAGGCGTGGAACTGGATGCAGGAGCCCTCGCCCTGGTGGCGGAGAACCGGAAGGTGGTGGATCGCATCGTGGCCGAAGGCCGCACGGTCTACGGCATCAACACCGGCTTCGGCCAGTTCGCCACCGTGGTCATCGCCCCGGACCAGCTGCAGCAGCTCCAGCTCAACCTCATCCGCAGCCACGCGGCGGGTGTGGGTGAACCCCTGCCCCAGGACCAGACCCGCGCCCTCATGGCCGCCCGCATCAATTGCCTGCTGAAGGCCCACAGCGGCATCCGGCCTGAGCCCATCCACCTGCTCGCCCAGTGCCTGAACCGCGACGTGCTGCCGGTGGTGCCCTGCCAGGGCAGCGTGGGCGCCAGCGGCGACCTGGCACCCCTGGCCCACATGGCCCTGCTGCTGGTGGGCGAAGGACTGGCCTGGTCGTCCGGACAGCCCATTCCGGGTGGCCAGGCCCTGGCTGAAACCGGCCTCTCTCCGGTGACTCTCCAGGCCAAGGAGGGCCTCGCCCTCATCAACGGCACCCAACTCATCACCGCCCTGGGCAACCTGGCCCTGGAGAAGTTCAACCGCCTGGCGCAGCTGGCAGACGCCATCGCCGGCCTCAGCCTGGAGGCCCTGCGCGGCACCCGGTCCGCCTTCGATCCGCGCATCCACGCCGCCCGGCCCCATCCCGGCCAGATTGCCGTGGCCGCCCACATGCGCGAGCTGCTGGGCGAACGCAGTGCCATCTCCGACAGCCACCGTGACTGCCACCGCGTGCAGGACGCCTACAGCCTGCGCTGCATCCCGCAGGTGCACGGCGTGACGCGGGAAGCCCTTGCTTTCGCGGGCACCATCCTCGAACGCGAATTAAACGCGGCGACTGACAATCCGATGATCTTCACGGACACCCAGGAATCCCGCTCCGGCGGCAACTTCCACGGCCAGTACCCGGCCTTCGCCTGCGACGTGCTGGCCATCGCCGCCGCCGACCTCGCCAGCATCTCCGAGCGCCGCCAGGAGCGCCTGGTGAACCCGGCCTATTCCGATCTGCCGGCCTTTCTCACCCAGAACGGCGGCCTGGAATCGGGCTTCATGATGGCCCACGTCACGTCGGCGGCCCTGGTGAGCGAGATGAAGGGCCTGGC
>JBBRZL010000090.1:0-14087 GCA_038236735.1 Holophagales bacterium
CTGGGGGCCAGGTAGCCGGCGGAGATGGTGTCGGTGTAGTAGAAGGTCGATTTGCCGACCACGAGGGTGCCGTAGGGGGAGGACACGCCGCCATAGGTGTCGCCATCCGCCCAGCCGGTGGCCTGGGAGACAGAATAATTGAGCGGAGGGGTGCCGACGGTCGGCAGGAGCGCATCACCAGGGCGGGTGTTGGGGGTGAAGCGGTTCTCCAGGCGGAAGATGACGTTCCAGCCGTCGGTGATCTTGGAGACGCTGGCGATGATCAGGCGGGACGTGTTGTCGTCGATGTGGGTCTCGCTCGGCATGGCACTGCGGTTGGCCCACTGGGTGGCGAGGGAGTCGCCCTGGCTGATCTGGGAGTTCTTCACGCCGACGGAAAGGAGGCCGGAGATGGTGATGTTGGTGGCACCGGTGACCGGGATGCCCTGGCCGTAGCTGGGCAGAGCCACAAGGGTCGAAGCGGCGGCGACGACTGCGAAACGAATCTTCATGGTCGTTCCTTTAGGTGAGTGTTGGGCGGGTTGTGTGAGCCCGGGGGCCAACGGGTTGGGGGGGAGGGAAAACTGGATGGTTGGTCGGTTTTGCGATGATGCTACACCGGATTCGAAGGGTTGGCGAAGCTTTCCCGACCTCCGCGTAGGCAAGACTCTACTTGGCGATGCCCTTGGGATAGCAAAGGCCACCGGTGATCTCGATGGTGGTGGCGTTAAGGGCTTCGTTCTGGGCGATGTAGCCGATCAGGGAGGCGATCTCTTCCGGCGCCACCAGGCGGCCGAGGTGCACGTCCTCGAGGATCGACTTCAGGGCCTCCTGGTTCATGCCGGTGAGCATGGGCGTGGCGGTGTAGCCTGGTGCGATGGCGACACAGCGGATATTGCGGATGCCGCGCATGAGGAACTCGCCGACGATGATCTTCGGCATGAGGGCGTCGGCGACTTTGGCTGAGGAGTAGTTGATCTGTCCCACCTGGCCGACCTTGTTCACGGAGGAGATCGGCACCAGCAGACCTTCCCAACCGCCATTCACCATGGCTTCGGCGGCATCCCGCATGGTGAGGAAGGTGCCGGTGAGGTTGGTGTCGATCACCGCCTGCCACTTGTCGAGGCCCAGCTTCTTGGAGACCTTGCCGGTCTCCTTGTCCAGGCTCAGCATCGTGCCGTCCCGGATGATGCCGGCGCAGGAGACGGCGATGTTGAGCTGGCCGAAGGCCGAGAGCGTCCCCTGGATGTAGCGGGCGGTGTCGGCTTCGCTGGTGACGTTGGCCTGGATGCCAACGGCCTCGCCACCCATGTCCTTCACGTCCTTGACCACCCGGTCGATGTTCTTCTGCACCATGTCGACCACGGCCACCTTGGCGCCGTGCTTGACGAGGTGCTTGACGACGGCTTCACCGATGCCATTGCCGCCGCCGGTCACTAGGGCAACGCTTCCTTTGATTTCCATATGGGTTCCTCTGGTATGAATCGTGGATCGGATGGAGGTTGTGAACCCTGATCGGGCCGATCAGAGCTGCTTAGGGCAGGAGACGCTGTCCTTGTTCCAGTAGATGAAGTTGGGGTGCGTGACGTCGGGGCCGACGATCTTCAGGTCGCCGATGGTGTTCGGATGGGTGACATCGGGACCCACGGCCTTGATGCCGACGGGGAAGACCGTCTTGATCAGCGCCAGGGCCCTGGTCTCCGCTTCACTTTCCGGCAGGCCCACGAAGAGGCCGGCGCCGGCGAGGGCGGTGGAACCGTTGGGCAGCTGGTAGGTGATGTCCCAGCCAGTGCCCCGCTGCTCGACCGAGAACTGCATGTCGTTGTAGAGGATGCTTTTCATAGTCGTCCTTTCAGGCCGAAGGCCGCGCTTACAGTTTTCTCAGGACGGTGACGCAGTTGGTGACGGCGGAACCGCCCACGTTGAACACGACGCCGATGTCGGCCTTCTTGGCCTTCACGCCGATGGGTTCGCCGATGAGCTGCTTGTAGATGAGGGCGTGCATGGAGGCGCCGGTGGCGCCCACGGGATGGCCCTTGGACTTCAGGCCGCCGGAGAGGTTGATGGCGACCTTGTCGTCGCGCGTGAACCGGCCGTCGAGGTAGTCGTAGCCGCCGCGGCCATCCTGGGAGAAGCCCAGGGCCTCGGTGGAGATGATCTGGTTGATGGTGAAGCAGTCGTGCACTTCAGCCATGTCCACGTCGGCGGCGGTGATGCCGGCCTCCTTGTAGGCCTTGGCGATGGCGTCCTTGCCGGCCATCAAGTCGTACATGTTGGGGCGCACGTTCTCCGGCAGGCGCTCAGTGGAGTGGCCGATGCCGGCGATTTCCACGGCGCGCTGCTTGTTGGGGACGTTCGCGGTCGCCGTGATGACCACGGCGGCGGCACCGTCCGTGACCAGGGAGCAGTCGTGCAGACGCAGGGGGGCGGCGATCATCATGTTCTTGCACTTGCCCTTGGCGTCCACTTCATTGAGTTTCATGATGGCTTCGAGCGAGGTGGGGCCGTTCTTCACGTGGGCCAGCGGGTTCTCGGCGCCGTTCTTGTAGCAGAGCGCGCCAGCCGTCCACAGCATCTTCTCGAGTTCCTCGGTGGGGATCTTGTAGTGGGCCTGGTAGCCCTTGGCGTATTCGGCGAAGAGCATGGGGAACGACATGCCCCGCGAGCCTTCGGTGGGCCAGTGGGAGGAGCAGGCCAGCACATGCGTCATCTGCGGCGTGGGCAGCAGATTCATCTTCTCCACGCCGATGGCCAGCACGTTCTTGTAGCGGCCGGACTCGATGGCGTAGAGCGCGTTGTAAATGGCCACCGAGCCCGAGGCGCAGGCGCATTCGCAGCGGGTCATGGGCTTGAAGCGCAAGTCCGGGTGGATCTCGGCCGCGATGGGGGCCACGTGCTCCTGGTTGATGAAAGTTCCAGGCGAACAGGAGCCGACCCAGATGGCGTCGATGTCCTTGGCCTCCAGGCCGGCGTCAGCGATGGCGCCGCGGCCGGCTTCGATGAGCAGGTCGTAGTAGGTCTTGGTGTCGGTGATGAGGCCGGTGGCCTTGTCCTTCTTGATGAAGGCACCGAATTCCGTGTTGTAGGCACCGATGATGCTGGCTTTGCTCATGGGGGTTCCTTTCAGGGGGTGGTTGCTTGGAGGCGCTTTCAGGGGGTGGCAATCAGGGCATGATGAAGGCGGTGGCGGCCTGGTTGTAGCCCACGCCAGAGCCGACCAGCACGAGCCGGTCCCCGGAGTGGATCTTCTGCTTGGCGAGGGCATTGTCCAGGGCCATGGGCAGGCAGGCCGAGCCGGTGTAGCCCCACTCTTCCATGATGCAGTGGGTCTTTTCCATGGGCAGGCCGAGGCCGTCCATGATCAGTTCGATAGAGGGTTTCCGGACCTGGGTGAAGATGATGAAATCGATGTCGGCGATCGTGAAGCCACAGTCTGCGGCCAGCTTGCGCGTCAGCCGGGGCCAACCTTCGTGGTTGATCTCCGGCGGGTAGCGGTCGAGCATCTTCACCTTGGTGCGGCCCGCCTCCACCGAGGCCACGGTGGCAGGTTCGAAGGTGCCCCCCGAGTAGATACCCCAGTGATGGTGGTAGGCCCCGTCAGCCTGGACGGCCGCGCCCAGGAAACCGGGCTTGTCCGAGGCGACCAGTACCGCGGCGCCAGCCCCATCACCATAGAAGAAGGAGACCGGATCCGCAGGATCGGCCAGCTTGTGCATCAGGTAGACGCCGACCACCAGCACGACCTTGATGGAGGCATTGGTGGTGATCCAGCCGGCCCCGCAGGCCAGAGCGGTGGGGAACGAGGCGCAGGCGCAGCCCACGTCGAAGGTGCCGGCGTTCTTGGCGCCCAGCTTGTACTGCAGCACCACCGAGGTGGCGGGGGTGATGTAATCCGGCGAGTCGGTGCCCAGGATGATCAGGTCCACATCTTCCGGTTTGAGCCCCGCGCGTTCCAGCGCCTGCTGCGCCGCCGGAAGGGCCAGATCGGAGGTGGCCCAGTCCTCGGGCGCGTGCCACCGGCAGCGGATGCCCGAGGATTCCTCCATCTTGTTCACGAACTCGGGAAACTGGACGAAGCGGCGCCGCAGCTCGTCGTTGTCCACCTTGAGCTCGGGCAGGTAACAACCCGTCGATGCGATCGTCGCGAAGCGGTTCATGGTTCCTCGGGTGCATCAAGACATGAGGGCGGAGGGGAAGCGGTCGGAGGGATGATGAAGGGGGGGAAGTTCCAAAAACGAACAGTCGGTCGGTTTTCAGCAATCTGGCACCACCGGTTAGACCCTGTCAACGAAAAAATAGGTGAGCGTCATCTTCTGTTGATTCCTGTCACACCTGCCCTCCATGGAGCCCCGGCGCGCCCTGGGTGGAGACCTCCACGGAAGCGGGGGCAGGGTGTTCGAATCGGGCCCGGCGGGAGCAGAATGCCGCTTATTTCCCGGCTGCCGCAAGCCTCAGGAGACCGTGGCGGAGGATGTCGGAAATCTGCTTCACGGCGGCGGGCGAATCCTCGCCAAACTGCTCGGGAACCCCGAAGAGGATCTCCACTGCGAAATAGTGAAGGAAGATGCGGCTTGCGAGCATGAGCCCGGTCGTCGGGTCGACGCCTGGAGCCAACTTGTCCTTCAGGCTCCCGTCGGGAAAGCGATGGCTCAGGAAGGACTCGAACCGGCCCGACATCCCCGAATAGAACTTCCGGATGTGGGTGCCGTCCATCTCGACCACATCCACGTAGATCAAGGCGATGTGGCGGCGGTAGGCGGTGACGCTTTCCCTGGCCGCCTCGGCGAGGGCCTCCAGGTCGTTCGGGAAGGCGCCCGCCGCGAGGGCTCTGTTGAAGGGGAAATCCGGTGAATCGATGGCGGTCCAGTACTGGTCCAGCAGGGTCCTGAACAGTGACTCCTTGTCCGGAAAGTGGTGGTACACGTTGCCTGTGGAGATGCCGGCCAGTTCAGCGATCTCGCGAATGCTGGTGCCCCGGTACCCCTGCTTGGAGAAAAGCTGGAGTGCTGCTTCCAGAATCAGGCCTTGGCTGCGTTCGGACTTCTCTTCCTGTTTCAGTTTCAAAGCAAGGCTCCCCGGCCGAGAGTACGAGCCGTCACCCCCGGGGTCAAGAAAGGCGGGACCCGATTTCATCCCAAGGCGCGCGAGGAGGTGCGCGGAGACCTGCCCCAGGGCCTCCTCGGATCGGCTTGCTACGGGGCGGTCCAGCCTGAGGCTCCCGGAACCTCAGGGCCGTTCACGGCAGGGAAGGGTGGGGGAATGTTAGGATCTGAGAGGGATCCGCGTCCGGATCTCCCTTGGATCTAGCCCTGATGAACCTACTCGGCGGCCGGCGCCGCTAGTCCCGACCTTTTAAAGGATCTCCATGTTCCGTGTCGCCCTGATCTCCCTGCTCGCCCTTGGCCTCGTCGCCCAGGAACCGGCCAAGACCTCGTCCAAACCAGCCAAGCGCGCCGCCACGGCCGTCAAGCCCGCCGCCGAGGTCAAGCCCGTGGTGCTGGCCCGGGTGGGCACTGAGCAGATCACCGAGGCGGATTTCCAATCCGCCTTCCGTCTGCTGGGCCAGCAGGAGCAGATGCAGGTGCTCATGGTCCAGGGCGGCAAGGAGGAGTTCGTCAAGCGCATGGCCGAGAGCAAGCTGCTTTCCGTGAAGGCCAAGCGCCTGGGGCTGGACAAGTCGCCCGGGTTCCAGATTGCGCTGCAGCGCGCCAAGGACGACCTGCTGGCGCGCGAGTTCCTGGTCAAGGAGGGCGACGCCCTCAAGAAAAAGCTGACCGTGAACGAGGCGGATGTGAAGGCCTTCTACACCAGCCACCCGGAACGGTTCAAGCAGCCGGAGCTGGCTTCGGTTCGCCACATCCTGGTGGCAGTGAAGCAGGATCCCAAGGCAGAGGTGGGCCACACGGATGACGAAGCCAAGGCGCTGATCGCCACCATCCAGGCGGACTTGAAGGCCGGGGCCAAGTTTGAAGACCTGGCGAAGAAGTACACGGATGATCCCGGCAGCAAAGAGAACGGCGGGCTGTACGCGGACGCCGACACCACCAGCTGGGTGCCGGAGTTCGGCGCCGCAGCCCGCACCCAACCCATCGGGGAAGTGGGTTCTCCGGTGAAGACGATGTATGGCTATCACCTCATCAAGGTGGAAGGCCGCAAGCCCGCGCGGCAGGTGCCCTTCGAGGAGGCCAAGGGGCCCGCCGAGAAGATGGCGCAGCAAGATCGCCAGGCCAAGATCTGGAATGAACTGATGGATGGCCTCCGCAAGGAGATTCCCTTCAAGATGCTGATGCCCGCCACTGCGCCCGCCCTGGTTCAAGCACCAGCGCCGACGCGGGTTCCAGCGCCAGTGTCGGAGGCGCCCAAGGCCGAACCTGCCAAGGCGACCGAGCCGGTCAAGGCCCCCGAGCCGGTCAAGGCCCCTGAGCCGGTCAAGGGTGGTGCCCAGTGAGGTGGCGCCTCCTTCTGCCCTTGCTGGCCCTGGCCCTGCCCATGGCCTGCAAGAAGCCTGTTGCCAAGCCTCAGGCCAACACCACGGCCACTGTGGTGCCCAGCAAGACTGACTCCCCATCGACAGAGAGCAAGTCCAAGGCCGATGTCCGCGAGGAGATCCTCGTGGTCGTCAACAAACACATCATCACGCGCCGGAACCTCAGCCAGGCTGTGGAGCAGCAGCATGCCGCGCTCTACCGGCAGTTCTCGGGCAAGGAACTGGACGAGAAGTTGCAGGGCGCCCGTGAGAAGACGCTGCAGGGGCTCATGGATGCCTTCCTCCTGGAGGACAAGGGTTCGGAACTGGGTTCCCCGGTGTCGGATGATTACGTTCGCGCCTCCATCGACGGGATCAAGAAGGAGAACAATTTCGCCACGGACGCGGATCTGGAACGGGCCCTCAAGGGCAGCCTGGGTATTGGGCTGCCCGAGTTCATCAAGCGGCAGAAGCAGCAGGCCACCCAGCAGTTCGTGCTGCAGCGCGAAGTGTTCTCCAAGGTGGCCGTGGAGGACAACGAACTCCGGGCCTACTACGAGGACCACAAGGACGAGTACCGTATGCCCAGCCGGTTCCGCATTCGCGAACTGGTGCTCGCCAAGGGAGCCACCGCTGAGGAGCAGGCCGAAGCCCGCAAGAAACTGGAGGAGATCCAGGCCGAGCTGAAGGGCGGCAAGAGCTTCGAGGCCCTGGCCCGGCAGTTCTCCACCAGCCCCAGCAAGGCGATCGGCGGGGATCTCGGCTGGATGAACATGGGTTTCCTCCGTGCCAGCATCGAGGGTGCGGCCGTGAAGCTCAAGCCTGAGCAGGTCTCCGCGCCCATCGAAACCGACAAGGATCTGTACCTGATCCAGCTCATCGCCCTGGAGGACGCCCCCGTGACGGCCTTTGCCGAGGTGAAGGCGAAGATCCTGGAGAAGCTGCAGGAGCCCAAGGCCCAGAATGCCATCGAGCAGTACCTGGCGGGCCTGCGGATGCGGGCCAACATCCGGTACATGGTCCCCAAGGAAGAAATCCTCAAGGGGTGACCCATGCGCCTCGATGCCTACCTGAAGAAGAGCTTGCTCATCAAGCGGCGTGAGCTGGCTAACCAGCTCTGTGACGAGGGGATGGTCCGCGTGAACGGCATTCCCCGCAAGTCCAGCCAGGACGTGAAGGCCCAGGACGAGCTGGAGTTCCCGCTCTACAACCGGGTGCTGAAGGTCCGGGTCCTGGCGCTGCCCGAGGGCAACGTGAAGAAGGCCGACCAGTGGTCGCTCTTCGAAGTGCTCGAGGACAAGCGGATTCCACTGGAACTGGGCTATGGGGACGAGGATCCCTTCACGGCACCGCCCAAGGCTCCCCGTAATCATTGACAATTACTGTCGCATCCGGGGCGCCACCCTGATGCGAGACCCGGAGTGCCCATGCCCGAGCAGCCCCTCATCCGCACCCTGAAGGAAGGGGATCTCTTCCAGGGCTTCCTGCTGGCCCAGGAGGCCGCCTACAAGACCAGCGCCAAGGGCAGCGAGTACCTGGAACTGAAGCTGGGCGACGCTTCCGGGGATCTGAAAGCCTTCCTGTGGGACGTGCGGGCCGTGGAAGGGGACATGGACGCCATCCGGGCGGATGCCTTCGTGCGCGTGAAAGGCGCGGTGTCCAGCTACAACGGCCGCCTCCAGCTCAAGCTGGACAAGGCCAGGTTCGCCGCGGACGCCGAGGTGGGCGACTTCTCGGCCTTCTTCCCCGTGAGTGCGCGCCGTGTGCCGGACATGCTGGCGGAGCTGGATGGATTCATCGGTTCGGTGCGGGATCCCTGGATCCGTCAGCTGCTGTCGGCCCTCTTCGTCGAGGACTCGGCCCTGAGGGCCGCCTTCGCCCAGGCGCCAGCCGCCAAGTCCATGCACCATGCCTATCTGGGTGGGCTGCTGGAGCACACCCTGTCCATCCTGGGCATGGCGGACCGGGCCTGCGGGCACTACCGCGGGCTGAACCGCGATCTGGTGGTGGCGGGCGTCTTCCTGCACGACGTGGGCAAGACGGCCGAGCTGAGCTACCAGCGCAGCATCGGCTACACCGATGTGGGCAATCTGCTGGGCCACATCGCCATCGAAAGCGAGTGGATCAGCCGGGCGGTGGGCAAAATCCCCGGGTTCCCCGAGGAGCTGCGCATGCAGATCCTGCACATCGTGCTCAGTCATCACGGCCGCCTGGAATTCGGTTCGCCGGTGCTGCCCAAGACGCCCGAGGCGCTGCTGATCCACTATCTGGATGACCTCGACGGGAAGCTGGAAGTGATGTTCAGGGCCGTGAAGGATGAGGCGGGCGGCGGTTCCTGGAGCCCCTTCAGCCGGGCTCTGGACCGGATGATCTACCGGACGAGATGGCCCGAAGCGGGCATTGTCGAAAACTGAACAGGTAACGTCTTGCCCGACCAGATGTGGACGGAACTTGCCCTGTGGGGGCTTGCCCTAGGCAGGTCGCGCTGGGCATCTTTCGAGTGGAAGTGCCAATAATTCAAGGCATGTGCCTGTTTTGCCGCGGTAGAAAATTCCTGGCACGGCTCTGGCTCTGTGAAGGTGTCCAACCATTTGAGGTGCTTCATGAAGCTGTCCCGCAAAGCCAAACGCTACGATGATTCTGTGCTTCCCGGGGAATTCCAGGGCTTCGAGACCTTCCACCACACCGATATCGAGCTGGATGGCACCCTGGACGGCTTCCTGCGTCGCGGGGGGGATGGCGTTCAGCTGGGCGAGATGGTGCTGGAGCGGAACATGCCGAAGAAGCTCAGCTTCGCCAAGCTGAAGACCAAGGCGGAGAAGCTCTCCGAGCAGGTGAACTACCTGAAGGAGCGCCTGGAGATCGTGGACCACGACCGGCGGGGCATGTACATCCAGCTGCGCAGCCTGCCGCCCTACAAGGACGATACTCAGATCCAGTTCAATGAGATCAGCATCGGCAAGAACAAGATCGTCGTGAAGCGGATCGCCTTCTACCGGAAGGAAGAAGTGAAGCAGCAGGTGCCCCTCCAGCTCTCCGAACTGGAGCTCAAGCGCCTCCTGTTCGATATTCGACAGGCCATTGCATAACCCTTCGCTTCTATTGTTAATTTAGCCATAACTGCAATAAGGGCGCCCTTGGCGCCCTTATTGATATCGCTGCGCCGGCACGACGCAGCGCAAAGCTCAAAGCATGGCCATCCAACTGCCACTCTCATTCCGGACGGGCCCTTCCGGCAGATCGCTTTCCTTGAAGAGGAAGTGGCTGCTGTTCCAGCTGCCGCAGCTGTCGCAGCGGTCGGAATAGTCCTGCGTTCGGTGAGTGCAGACGGCGCATTCGAAGCGCATCTTCAGGACGCCCAGGTTGCGGAGCAGTTGCCGGTACTCGTTGAGGGCGGCGTCCAGGCGCGCCCGGCGGCTGTGGATCTTGGCCATGAAGAAGAACAGGATCGGGCTGTAGACCACCTGGCTGCGCACCTCCTGGAACAGGTCCAGGGCCTCGTCCAGGATTTCCAGGCGGTAGAGCATCTTGCCCAGGAAGAACTTGGCGGTGGTGGCGTGCTTGGAGGTGGCGGCCACCCGACGCATGAGGGCCAGCCCGTCCTCGGGGCGCCCTAGCTGGATGAAGTAGTCCTCCAGCTCCTGGAGGAAGGTGCCTTCGCCAGTCTTGCGGAAGCCCTCGATCCAGATCTCCAGACCCTGGGCCTCCTGGTCCTGGAGGATCATGCAGCGACCCAGGCTGAGGTAGGCCGGCACGAAGTCGGGCTCGTCCTTGATGACCTGCTGGAAGACCTGGGCGGCGTCCTTGAACTGGTCCGCGTCCACCTTGGCCAAGCCGACCTGGTAGGTGAGGGCGGTGCCCTGGGCCCGCTCGCCCTGGGTAAGCTCGCCCGCAAAATTCGCCAGCAGCTTCTTGTGGGCCTCCACGGCCTCCTCCCAGCGCTGGGCCTCCATGTGCAGCGCCCGGAGCCGCCGCAAGGCCCGCAGAGCCTTCTTGGGGTGGTCCGAGGCGAGTTTCTTCAGCACGGCGGCGGAGGCCTCGGGATTGCGCACGCCCAGCAGGGCTTCGGCCAACTGGTAGCGGGCTTCCACCTGGTCCGGATCGTCGTGGCAGATCGACTCGAAGACCTTCACCGCCTCTTCGGGACTGCCGGTCTTCATGAGGATGTCGCCCAGGAGGATGCGGGCGGGGATGTGCGACTTCCGCTGTTCCAGCACGGTCTCGAGGATCTCCTTCGCCTCGCGGGGCAGGCCGTGGGCGATCAGGTCCCGCGCGTCCTGCATGCGCTCGGAGATGCGCTTGACCAGCCGCGTGTCCGCAGAGTCGTTGAGGCCCCGTACCAGCCGGACCAGTTCCATGATGCCGGTGTAGAGCACGTTCAGGAGGAAGCCCAACAGGAAGGCCAAAAGGATGACGCTCTGGATCTTGATGCTCTCGCCGAAGATCACCACTTCGCGGATCAACAGGTCGTGGTTGGTCAAGTAGAGGTTGCCCAGCACGAACAGGACGAAGGCCAGGAGCACGAAGAAGAATACGTTCACGAGACGCATGGGCAGACCTCGAAAGCTCTGCCTAGCATGACATGAGAGCTCTCAGTCTTCAGGCCCCCGTGGTCGGTTGGTCCATCCAGGCCTTGGCGGCCCGCAGGTCCTCCCACACCGCGCGGCGCACCTCCTGGGTGTACTGGCGCAGCACGTAGGCCGGATGGAAGGTGGGCATGACGGGGATCTCCCGGTCACCCACCCGCACGCGCTGCCACTGGCCGCGCACCCGGGTGATGCCCGCGCTGACGCCCACGAATTCCCGGAGGGGCGTGGCGCCCAGGGTCACGATCACGGCGGGCTGGATCAGTTCGATCTGGCGGCTCAGGTAGCCCAGACAGACCCGGGCCTCCTCGGGCGTCGGCGTGCGGTTGTCCGGGGGGCGGCACTTGACCACGTTGGTGATATAGGTGTCCTCCCGCCGCAGGCCGAGGGCGCCGATCATCTTGTCCAGCAGTTCACCGGCCTTGCCCACGAAGGGGCGCCCCTGCAGATCCTCGTCCCGGCCCGGGCCCTCGCCCACGAACAGGAGCCGGGCCCTGGGATCCCCTTCACCGAAGACGAACTTCATGCGGCCCGGCCCCAGGGGGCAGGCCAGACAGCCCTGGATGGCCTGCTGCAACTCCGCCAGAGTTGCCGCGGCCGCCACGACCTCGGGGGCCGGGCAGCCCACGGGATCGGCCGGGGGCACGTAGGCCCGGCGAGCCGCCAGGGGCTCCTGCGCAGGGCGGGCGGCGGGCAGGCGCGTCGGGGGCGCCACGACCGGCAGGGCTGCTGCAGGCGCCAGGGCCGGCGCCACGGGCTCGCGGACCAGTCCCATCACGCCCAGATCCTCCAGGGTGTCGCGCCAGGCTTGCAGGGGATGTTCCATTGGTTCCAGCGTAGCCGGAACCTACCGGCGGTTCCTGGCATCCTAAGGCGTCGGAGCCCATGCATGGCGCAGTCCCCCATCGAAACCCCGTTCGGCACCCAAGAGGCCTTCCACTCGGCCTTTGCCGAGCTTTATCCAAGGCTGGTGAGCTACAGCCGGCGTTACGGGGCGACCTTCCCGGAGGACATCGCGCAGGAAGCCTTCGTGATCCTCATGCAGCGGGAGGAGCGGGTGGAACATCCCACCGCCTTCCTCTATGGCACCGTCCGGACCCTTTCCCTCACTGAGCGCCGCCCCATGAAGAATCAGAACATCAGCCTGGAGGCCGTGGCCGAACCCGGCGGGGCCGGGGGGGCCGACGACCAGGTGCTGAACCAGGAAGTGCGCGAACGCATGCGTCTGCTCTCGCCCACCTTCCGCGAGGCCCTGTGGCTCTTTGTGGTCGAGGGCCTTTCCATTCGTGAGATCTCGGACATCCTCGCCATCCCTGAGGCCACCGTGAAGACCCGCATCCACCGGGCCAAGGCCCAGCTCAAAGATCAACTGAACCCTTCAGGAGGCGTGCATGTCCTGGTCTGATCCCGCCCGGCGCTTTGAACCCATCGAGGATGTCCAGTTGCGGGCCGAGCTCCGCGATCTGCTGGGCTTGGGGCCCGTGGTGTCCACGCAGGTGGTGGCAGCCTCCGCCGAACTGGTGAACTTGGCCGAGAATCTCCGTCAGGAGGCCCAGCGCCGTAGCCGCACTGAGCGAAAACGGCCCACCTGGGGCCTGCTGGCTGCCGCGGCCCTGCCCCTGCTCGCCACCCTGGTGGGCCTCGGCTCCTGGGGTTTCCAGCAGAAACATCGCGCCGACGGACTGGTCGCCCAGGCCCAGCGCCAGCAACAGGAACTGACCCAGCTCGCCTCCACCCACGCCTCCGAGGTGGCCAGGGAACGGCAAGCCAAGGAAGAAGTCATGCAAAAGCTTCAGTTGGCCTCTCGAAAGGGCAGCCGCAAGACCGAGTCCCCCTACCTGGTGGTGCCCATCGAGAAGCCCCTCAAGGTCATGGGTGAGGACTATCAGCGGGTGAAACAGACACCCTAGGATTATCCATTCCTTCGGCACGGTCCTGGCAAGCTAGGGGTAAGGTGTGCCCATGGCCAGCAATCCCCTGCTCCTCCTCATCCTTCTACTCTCCGCCCTCGCCACCGTGCTGGCGGGGCTGGGTGTCTTCGGCAACAGCCGGCCACCCGATGCGAGGCTGAATTCCCTGCTCAACGACTTGGATGACATCAAGGGCATGTTGTCCCAGATCCAGAAGTCCGTCCTGCAGACCGAACGCAAGCTGGAGAAAGAGATTCAGCTCGCCCGGACCGACAACCGCGAAGTGGTTGAGAAGCTGGCCGAAGTCCTCGACAAGCGCATGAAGGATCTGGTCGGCTAAACTTGGCGGAACTCCGAAAGTGAAAAAGCGAAGCCCGGCTTGGCCGGGCTTTTGCGCGGGGGTTTGGGGGGAGGCTCCCTAGGGCAACGCATGCGTTGCCCTAGATCTATGGTCAGGTCCACGCGCAGTAGGCGTGTGGGAGCAACGCAAGGCGTTGCGATACCTGGAGGCGCAAGCGCAGAACCCCCGGAGAACATCATCCAGCCTGGCTGTGGTTCGCTGGCGTCCAGCCGCGCTCATTGAGCAGCTTCACGCCCTGGATGCGGGTGAGGCGGAAGGCCATCTCCTCCTGGTGCAGGTGGCAGAAGGCCAGCAGGTGGTCGTCCTGGATGGTGCGGGGCGAGACGCGGCGGAGCTGCGTGCGGTGGGCCGCCGGCGGCAGGTAGGTGAGTTCCACCATGAGCGTGTGGCCCGCGGCGTATTCGAGGATGCGCTGCACCTCTTCGGCCAGCTGGTCCTCGCCGCCCAGGTGCAGCATGGGGATGCGGCGTTGGACTTCCTGGTAGAGCGCGGGGTCCTCGTCGTGCAGGCGCTGGAGGGCCGAGCGCACCATCTGCTGAACGGGCTCCAGGTGGTGGTTCATGCCCTTCTCGTCGACGAAGGCCAGGGCCGCCAGGGCCCACAGGTACAACTTCTCGTCCGAATCCACGCTGAGGGCCAGGAAGCGGCCCGGCTTGGGCATGAAGCCCGCCTGCTTGAGCAGGGCTTGGGCATTGCCGTCGCCGCGGACTTCCAGCACGGTCTCGGAGAGCGACCCCAGCTTGAGCGGCCCCAGCTCCGGCCGCAGCTTCAGCTCGTCGGCGAGC
>JBBRZL010000091.1:0-13941 GCA_038236735.1 Holophagales bacterium
CTGCCGCTGGTGCTGCTGTCCATCCCCATGGCCGTGAGCATCCACACCGTCACCGCCTACCTCTACAACGGCCTGGCCGCCCGCCCCTACTGGAACTCGGCCATCCTCGCACCCCGCTTCCTGGCCTCGGCCTTCTGCTCGGGCCCGGCGGTGCTGCTCATCCTCCTGCAAGTACTGCGCAAGACCACCCGGCTGAAGATCACCGATGCGGCCATCTTCAAAATCGCCGAACTGATGGCCTACACCATGGGCTTCAACCTCTTCCTCACGGCGGCCGAGGCCTTCAAGGAGCTCTATTCCGGCACCGAGCACATGGTCTATTTCCAGTACCTGCTGTTCGGCATCGAGAAGAACGGGGTCCACTACAACACCCTGGTGCCCTTCGCCTGGGCTTCGATCATCACGGGTTTCGTGGCCTTCCTGCTCTTCCTCATCCCCAGGACGAGGATGAACTGGACGACCCTGAACATCGGCTGCGTGCTCATCTACGCCAGCGTCTACATCGAGAAGGGCATGGGCCTCATCATCCCCGGGCTCACGCCCGATGCCCTCGGCGAGATCTACGTCTACCGGCCCTCCTTCACGGAAATCGCGGTGGCCGCCGGCATCTTCTCCCTGGGCGCCCTGGTGTTCACGATCATGCTGAAGGCCGCCGTGCCCATGATGCTGGGCGAGTTCACCATCACCAAGGGACGGCAGGGCGTGGGCCAGCCAGAGGCTGACCGAGTCTGATCCGACGCGCTCCGGAGCACCCCCCACTCCAGGGCCGTGACGAGACCACCAGGGCCTTCCTGGTTGTCTCGTTTCGTTTATCGACCAGCCCTGTTCACCAGCGTTCCTCATCTGCGGCCGGCGCCAGGGCCCAGGGATCGGAGCTCAGGCTGTTGATGGTGGCACCGCTCTGCATCACGTGCCGGGTGTTGGCCAGGAAGCTGTGGGGGAAGGTGGGCGTGGGGGCGCTGGCAGCGTCCAGCTTCGCCAACTGTTCCGGTGGCAGGCGGAGGTCCAGGGCCGCGAGGTTCCCGTCGAGCTGGGCCAGGGTGCGGGCGCCCAGGATGGGACTGGCCACCCCGGGGCGCGCCAGCACCCAGGCCAGGGCCACCTGGGCCATCCCGGTGCCCAGCTCCGCGGCCACGGCTTCGGTGGCCTCGATGATTCCGTAATTGCGATCGTTGAGGCTCTTTGATACACCCGGCACGTGGCGGCCTTCTCCGAGGGGCTGCTTGTTCCGGCCATACTTGCCGCTCAGCAGGCCCCCGCGCAGGGGCGACCAGGGCGTCACGCCCAGGTTCATGGCCCGGGCCATGGGCAGTAGGTCATGCTCCACCGTGCGCTCGATGAGGGAGTACTCGATCTGCAATGCGATGAAGGGCGACCAGCCCCGGAAGGCAGCCGTCACCTGGCCCTGCGCCACCTGCCAGGCGGGTGTGTCGGAGACGCCGAGGTACCGGATTTTGCCGGCCTGCACCAGGTCGTCCAGGGCGCGCAGGGTTTCCTCGAGCGGCGTATGGGGATCCGCGAAGTGCATCCAGTAGAGGTCCACGCAGTCCGTCCGCAGGCGGCGCAGGCTCTGCTCCAGCTGCTGCTGGATGGCCTTGCGCCCGGCCCCGCCAGCATTGGGATCGCCCCGGTGGAGGCTCCCGCCGAACTTGGTGGCCAGCACCACCCGGTCCCGGCCGCCCCGCTCGGCGAAGTAGTCGCCCAGGATGGCTTCGCTGTGGCCCTTGGTGTAGATGTTGGCCGTGTCGATGAAGTTGCCGCCGGCCCCCAGATAGCGGTCCAGCATGGCCCGGCTGGCGGCCACGTCGGCACCCCAGCCCCAGTCGGTGCCGAAGGTCATGGTGCCGAGGCAGAAGGGGCTGACGCGCAGACCGGAGCGGCCAAGGGTGCGGTAGTCGTCGAGGGGCATGGGGCCTCCAGAAGCTCGGGAGCCCCCAGCCTACACCGGATCAGATGCCTGGGTCCTCGTCATGGGGCTCATCGGGATGGGCCAGGAGGATGGCGCGGAAACTGTCGAGGTTTGCCAGGAAGAGGTCCAACAGCTGCGGATCAAAATGGGTGCCACTGCCCTTCGCGATCAGCGCCATGACCCGATCCTCTGGCCAGGGTTCCTTGTAGTGGCGGCGGTTGCTGACGGCGTCATAGACGTCCACCAACGCGGTGATACGGGCCTCCAGGTTGATGGCCTCGCCCTTCAGTCCCTTGGGATAGCCACTGCCGTCCCATTTCTCGTGGTGACCGATGGCGATGCGCGCGCCCATCTGGATGAAGGGTACGGTGGAACCCTTGAGGATGGTGGCGCCCATGGTCGTATGGCGCTTCATGGTCACCCACTCCTCGTCCGTGAGGGCGCTGGGCTTCTGGAGGATGGCGTCCGGAACGCCGATCTTGCCAATGTCGTGCATGGGCGCCGCGGATTGGATGGTCTCCACGCGCTCGAAATCCCAACCCAGCAGGCGCGCCATTTCCGCAGCATAGAGGCCGATGCGGCGCACGTGCATCCCGGTCTCATTGTCCCGGTGCTCGCTGGCCGTGATGAGGCGCAGGGCGATCTCCTCGCGGGAATCGCGGAGTTCCACGGTCTGCTCGCGGACCTTTTGGGCCAACTGGGCTTCGCGATCACGGAAGGCGATCTCCAGCATCCTCCGGCGCAGGGCCCCGTTCACCTGCACCAGGATCTCCCGGGGCTGGAAGGGCTTCAGCACGTAGCCAAAGGCCCCCTGCTGCAGGCATTCAATGGCCGTTTCCGCGTCCTCCAGGGAACTCACCATCACCACAGAGGTCTCCGGAATGCGCGGGTGGATGGCCTTTACCAGATCCAGTCCCGAAGCCCCGGGCATCTGGATGTCGCAGAGAATAAGCTCGATGCTGTCCTCCTCCAGCACCGCCAGGGCCCGGGGCACGTCCTCCGCCTCGCGGCAGCGGTAGCCAGCCTTGCCGAGGATCCGCTGGAGGGATAGCCGGACGATGGGCAGGTCATCCACGATGAGGATGCTCGCCTGCTGCGCCGCCACCTGACTCTCCCCGCCCATGCTCCTCCCCTGCTTCTCTAGAACGGTCGCCAGGATGGATTGCTGTAGTACGGAATGATGGCACAGGCAGAAAGTACCCGGGGCAAGGCTGCTACCGGGCCCACTCCAGTGAATCCCGCTTGGCGGTGTAATGGGCACCCAGGTCCAGGCTGATGGCCCGCTCGCAGAGTTCGAGGGCCCCGTGGAAGTCCCCCAGCTCGCTGTGGGCCTGGATGCCCCGTTCAAAAGAGGTCAGCCCCTCCAGCATGCGGCGGTACTCGTGGGGAAAGGCGGCCTCCAGTTCCGGCAGGTAGCCGAGCACCTGTTCCACGGATTCCACACAGGCCTCCCACTGCCCGGCTTGGGCCTGGGCGTCGGCGGACAAGTCATAGGCCACAGCCTTCACGGCGTTGGGCAGGCTGGCCTGGCTCTCGAAGGTGCGGCGCAGGTACTTCAAGGCGGCCTCAGGCCCACTGAAGGCCGCCTCGCGATGGCCCGCCAGCAGATCCTCCAGGGTGTCCTTCACCGACTTGCGGACGGGTTCGTTGCGCTTGGCCATGGGGTCCTATCGAAAAACTTGGGTCCACAGATTCCACAGATTTCACAGATTAAAAAACCAGGGCGCCAGGGCCCGAATCTGTGCTGAACACTGTGCCCTTGAATCTGTGTGAATCTGTGCAATCTGTGCAATCTGTGGATGATTGCTTTTATTCGTATTCGATGGTGGCCGGCGGCTTGGAGGTGATGTCGTAGACCACGCGGTTGATGCCCTTGACTTCGCGGACGATGCGCTGGGCGATGCGGTCCAGCAGCTCGTGGGGCAGGCGGGCCCAATCTGCAGTCATGAAATCTTCCGAGGTCACCGCCCGCAGCGCACACATCCACTCGAAGGTGCGCTCGTCGCCCATGATACCCACGGTCTGCACGGGCAGCAGCACGGCGAAGGCCTGGCTGGTGCGGCCGTACCAGCCGCTTCCGCGCAACGCCTGGAGGAAGATGGCATCGGCGTTCTGCAGGATGGTCACCCGTTCCCGGGTGATGGCACCGGGCAGGCGCACGGCCAGGCCTGGGCCCGGGAAAGGGTGCCGCTGGTTCATCTCCTCGGGCAGGCCCAGGGCCAGGCCCGTGGCCCGCACCTCGTCCTTGAACAGCTCGCGCAGGGGCTCCACCAACTGCAGCTTCATGCGGTCCGGCAGGCCGCCCACATTGTGGTGGGACTTCACCAGGATGGCGCCGCCGATGCCGCTGGATTCGATCACATCCGGATAGGTGGTGCCCTGGCCCAGGAAGTCGGCCTGCACTTTACCGGCCTCCCGCTCGAAGACCTCGATGAACTTGCCGCCGATGATCTTCCGCTTCTGTTCGGGATCCGTAACACCCGCCAGAGCCCCCAGGAACTCGTCCGCGGCGTCCACCCAGACCACCTGCAGCTCGAAGGGCGCGAAGTAGGCCTGCACCTGCTGCATCTCGTCCTTGCGCATGAGGCCGTGGTCCACGAAGACGCAGGTGAGCTGCTTCCCGATGGCCTTATGCAGCAGCAAGGCCGCCACGCTGGAATCCACACCGCCGCTGAGGCCCAGCACCACGGTGCCCTGCCCGACCTGCCGGCGGATGACCTTCACCTTTTCGTCGATGAAGTTGCCCGCGTTCCAGTCCAGGGCCATGCCGCAGTGCCGCAGGAAGTTCAGCAGCAGGGGCGTGCCCTGGGCGGTGTGGGTGACCTCAGGGTGGAACTGGATGCAGTAGAGGCGGTGCGCCGGGTCCTCCATGGCCGCCACGGGCACGCTGGGCGTCTTTGCGGTGACCGTGAAGCCCGCGGGCGCCACCTCCACGTGGTCGCCGTGGCTCATCCAGACTTGCTGCGTGTGGGGCAGGCCCTCGAAAAGCATGGAGCTCTCGGGCGAAGCCTGGATCTCGGCCTTGCCGTATTCGCGACTGGCGGAGCGGTGCAACTGGCCGCCCAGGTTTCGGGCCAGGAGCTGCTGGCCGTAGCAGATGCCCAGGATGGGCACACCCAGCTCGAGGATGGCCGGGTCCAGATCTGGCGCGCCGGGCTCCAGCACCGAGTTCGGACCACCGGACAGGATCACGCCCTTGAGGTCAGGCCCACTGATCTCCTCGGCTCTGGCACCACTTCCGTACACCAGACCGAAGGCGCCCAGTTCCCGCAGCCGCCGAGTGATGAGCCGCGTGTATTGGCTGCCGTAGTCGATGATCGCGATGCGTTCGTGGTGCATGGGGCCTCTGCAGAATCGACCAGGACGGCCCGAAGACGGTCCCGGAGCCACCTCCAGTGTGCCCGATTCGCCCTGCCCCTGGGTCCCCGCCAGTCAGCGCCCTGGCTGGAAACGGTCAATACCCCGCCTTCCTGCCCCTGAGGTGCTCCAGCAGGGCCTTGAGAGACGCTTTCTCGTGGGGGCCTTTGGCCTTGGGAAGGGCTGCCCGGACCATCTGGATCGCCTCGTCCAGCCGTCCCTGCATCACCGCCGTCCGCACCTCCTGGCCCAGGCCAGCCAGGGTGTCCGGCAACCAGAACTTCAGAGGTTTAACGCCGGGCAAGGACGGCGGGATGGCAGGGCCGGGCTCGGCAGGCACCGGGGGCGGCGCGGCGGCCCGGTTTTCCCTGAATCGCGCCAACTGCGCCTGGTAGGAGGCCGAGGCCTGCTTCTCCCACGCCTCACTGGCCATCCGGGCCACCTGGCGACCCAGCTCCTTGGCTTCCTCTTCCCGGCCCAGGGTCAAGAGCACCCCACCGAAGTTCAGGCGCATGGTGATATCCGACGGTGCCATCTGGATGGCCTTCATCCCTGCCTGGATGGCCTTCTCCGTGTCCCGCGGATCCCTCGCATGGAACCGGCAGAACGCCAGGTGGATGCCTGGGAAGTCGGGTTCCAGGCGCCGCGCCTCCTCCAGCCATCCGAGGATTACCTCCGGAGATGCCGGCGGGTCCGTGACGCCCTGCAGGGCCAGTTCGGCCAAGTGCAGGGGCACCCGGAAATCCGTAGACCCCGACTCTTGGGCGATCCTGAAGGCCCGTTCCGCCCCCCGCCACTCTCCTTTGCGGAGTGCGGCCAGGGCCAGCCCAGCCTGCACCTGGGGCAATCCTGGCCCCAGGGCCTTGGCCTGATCCAGGAGGAGCCCCGCCTCCTCCTCTTTATTGGAGTGGGCCAGGACCTCCGCCCTCACCACCAGAGCCTCGGCCTCGCTCACGGGCCGCACTCTGAAATCCTTGTCGGACAGGGTGACCTGCAGAGGCAGATCCATGAAGGAATGGGAGGAACGCGACAGGTACTGCGCGATTCGTCCCTCGAACTTGGCCAGGCCGCCGAATCCCTCATCGGCGGCGGCCAGGGGATCCGGCTGGCTGGAGAGCGCTCGCAGGTAGGCGGCGAACGTACCGGCCTTCCGGGCTTCCTCGTCCAGAAAGAGGTAATGCACCATGGCCCAGCTCTGGGCATAGAACAGGTTCGCCTTGCTCCCCTCCATGTACTCCGGGGAGCCGTGGTCGACCTGCAGGATGGCCTTCAGGGGCATGCGGCCGCGCCGGAGGGTATCCAGATGCCGGAGGCGGATGCGCCCCAGGTAGACGCGTTTCGAATGGAGCTCGGTCGCCCCGTAGAACTCCGCAATGCCCTCGTCCAGCCAGGTGGGCAGCGCCGAGAAGTTGTTGTGCACGATGGCGTGGGTGTACTCATGGAAGACCACGGCGAAGGGCTGGTCCTCCTGATGGTTCGCATCCAGCCGCAGGATCGCCAGGTCCCGCTCTCGACCGCGCATATACAGACCTGAAGGCCGTTTCGGATCCTTCCCCGCGAACTGGTCCGGGACGAACCGCCGCATGGACGCCTCGTTCGCGGCCACGATGACGATCACGGGCTTGTGGAGGTCCACCTTGATCCCAGGCAGGGCGGCATTGAACACGCTCCGCATGCCTTCGAACCCTTCGAGGATCCGCCGCGCTTCGGTTTCACCCGCATCGCTGTAGGCCACGAAATGGGGGGACCTCACCTCAACCCAGGCCTCCTTCCGGTCGGCCCGGAGGACCATCCCGCCCAGGAACGCGGCGAACGCCAAGCCCAGGCGGAGGGACCGTCCCGCGATCATGGCCTGCTCCATGCCAGAGGCACCGGGAACCTACTGCCAGAGGCTGAAGTCCGCCACGCGCAGGAAGGCCTGGCGGAGACGGTGGAGCAGGCTGAGGCGCGCGGCGCGGAGGGCCGGGTCCCCGCACTTCACCATGACGGTGGAGAAGAAGGCCTCCAGGGGCTGGGCCAAATCGGCCAAGGCGGCCAACAGGGTCGGCTGATCGACGATGCCTTCGAGTTTGCCCAGTTGCTCCGCCAAGACCCTTTCCTCGCCCTGCGTCAGCAGGGTCCCATCGAAGTCATCCCGGACGATTTCGTCCTTGAGAATGTTCCCGATGCGCTTGGCGCTCTGGGCCAGGGAGGCGAAGCAGGCGTCCCCGGCGAAGGCAGACAGGGCTTCGCAGCGGGCCTTCAGGTCCACCAGATCCTCCCAGCCCGCAGCCAGGGCCGAGCGGCGCACAGAACCCGCATACCCAGCCAGTTCCAGCTGGTAGGCCACGCG
This sequence comes from Holophagales bacterium, assembly GCA_038236735.1. Lineage (GTDB taxonomy): Bacteria > Acidobacteriota > Holophagae > Holophagales > Holophagaceae > Geothrix. The sequence continues at coordinate 7,599 of JBBRZL010000091.1, forward strand.
ATCCCGGAAGAAGGCCAGCAGGGCCTCGGTGGTTTCCGGGGCTAGCTTGGTGGCTTTCGCCCCCACCACGCCGAGACCGGCGGCGATTAGGTCCGTGGGCGGGAGCGCCCAGCCCTGCTCCCACAGGATGCGCACGATGCCCTGCCCGGCGCGGCGCAGCGCGAGGGGGTCCTTGGAGCCGCTGGGGAGGAGGCCAATGGAGAAGCATCCCACCACGGTGTCCAGCTTGTCGCAAAGCGAAAGCAGGCAGCCCAGGGGCGTGGAAGGGATGGCATCATCGGCGCCGATGGGCCGGTACTGCTCCTTTACGGCCATCCAGACTTCCTGGTCGGCGCCCTCGTGCCGCAGGTACTCGCCGCCCATGACGCCCTGCAGCTCCGGGAACTCGCCCACCATGAGGGTCCGCAGGTCGCACTTGGCCATGCGGGCCGCTTCCAGGGCCCGGTTGACATGGTCGTTGTCACTGGACAGCCGCGTGGCCAGGGCCTTGGTGAGGGCCACCACCCGGCCCGTCTTGTCGTAGTAGCTGCCCAGCTCCCGCTGGAAAGTGAGGGCCTTGAGCTTCTCCAGCCGCTCTGACAGGGGGTGCTTGCGGTCCTCCGCAAAGAAGAACCGCGCGTCGTAGAGCCGGGCCTTGAGCACCCACTCGTTGCCGGCCTTCACGAAGCCTGCGGGATCGTCGGGCCGGTTGGCCGCGGTGAGGAAGCAGGGCAGCAGCTCACCCTGGGCGTTCTCGATGCAGAAGCTCTTCTGGTGCTCGCGCAGCGAGGTGACCAGCACTTCCTTGGGCAGCTCCAGGAAGCTGGCGGGGAAGTCGCCGCGCACGATCTTGGGGAACTCCACGATCTCCGCCAGGGTGTCCAGCAGCTCCGCATCGGCCACCACGCGGCCTCCCGCCTCTGCGGCCAGTGCCTCCAGCTGCGCGGCGATGCGCTGCCGACGAACGGCCACATTGACGACGACGCCCGCGGCCTCCAGGGTCGCTTCATAGCTCTCCGGCGTGGCAAGCGTCAGGGGCGCCGGATGCTCCCGGTGGAAGAGCCGGTGGCCCCAGGTGGTGTTGGTGGCTGTGACGCCATCCACAGTGATGGGAATGACCTGCTCGCCGAAGAGGCAGAGGATGTTGCGGATGGGGCGCACGAACTCGAAATCCGACTTGCCCCAGCGCATGGCCTTGGGTACGTGGAGGCTGGCGATGAGGCCGGGCAAGGCCTCCTCCAGCAGTTCGGCCGTGGGACGGCCGGCCTTGGTGATGGTCACCACGGCACAGGGCTCCTTCTTACCTTTGGGCTGCTCAAAGCGCACGACGGAGAAGGGCACGCCCCACTTCTCCGCGAACTTCTGTCCCTGAATTGTTGGCTTGCCATCCACGTCCACGCACATGCGCTGGGGCGGACCCACCTGGGTTTCGGTCTGGTCGGGCTGCTCAACGGGGAGGAACTCTATCAACCACGCCATTTTCCTTGGGGAGTAGCAGTAGCTAAACAGCGCGGAAGGGCTTACTCCTTCTGGGAAGGGAGTAAACACGGTCAGTGGCCAAGTAGGTCCATTCCCATCCCGACGTTGAATCGAAGTGCCGATGGTTTGAGCGACGAACAAGTTGAGTTTTCTTGCGAGCTCTTCGCTCAACGGCTCCAGGAACCGCGCCGGAATCTCCTCGCAGTGCAGTTCCAGCAGGAAGGTCTTGGTGGCCATCACTCCGCACCCCCCTTCCCCGCAACCGCGCCATCTTTCTCTGCGCCCTCTGCGTTCTCTGCGGTTAACGCCTTTTCATTTTCATGTTCCAAGTAAGCCTTCGCGCACCCGCACGCCAGGTCGCGCACGCGCTTGATGATGCCAGGCCGCTCGGTGGTGCTCACGGCGCCGCGGGCATCCAGCACGTTGAAGGTGTGGCTCATCTTGAGGGCCTGCTCGTAGGCGCTGAGGAAGTGGCCGTGGTCCTTCAACAGGCGCCAGCCCTCCTTCTCGAAGGCCTCGAAGAGGGTGCGGTGCAGGTCCAGGTCCGCATGCTCGAAGCTGTAGGCGCTCAGCTCGAATTCCTCCCGCTGGCGCATCTGCCCGTAGGTGACGGGGAAGACGCCGTCGTCGGTCTTCACCTCGCCGTGCACCAGGTCGAAGATGTTGTCGTAGCCCCCCAGGAACATGCAGATGCGCTCGATGCCGTAGGTCAGCTCGGCGCTCACGGGCCGGCAGTCGAGGCCGCCAACCTGCTGGAAGTAGGTGAACTGGCTGATCTCCATGCCGTCCAGCACCACCTGCCAGCCCACGCCCCAGGCGCCCAGTGACGGCGATTCCCAGTTGTCCTCCTCGAAGCGGAGGTCGTGCTTGGAGAAGTCGATGCCGAGCGCTTCGAGGCTCTCGATGTAGAGCTCCTGCACCTTGGCGGGACTGGGCTTGAGGATCACCTGGAACTGGAGGTGCTTGTAGACCCGAAAGGGATTCTCACCATAGCGGCCATCCGCGGGGCGGCGGGAAGGCTCCACGTAGGCCACGTTCCAGGGTTTGGCGCCCAGGGCGCCGAAGAAGGTGAGCGGATTCATGGTGCCCGCGCCCTTTTCCAGATCGTAGGGTTGGCCGATGAGACAGCCCCGGTCGGCCCAGAACCGCTGCAGGCGGAGGATGAGTTCCTGGATGTGCATGTCGGCTCGCCAAAACGAGTATTCTAGCGGGTTTTCGGGGCCTTGATAAGCTCGGAGGATGCGGATCCGACCTGCCCTTCCCGTGGATGCCCAGGCTCTGGCGAGCCTGGGTAGGCGCCTCTGGCGCGAAACGTATACGGGGCTCATTCCCACCTCGAACCTGGAACTGCATTTGGCGGAGACCTTCGGGCTCGCACAGCAGGCCGCGGAGTTGGCCGATCCTTTGAGCACGATGCTGGTGCTCGAGGGATCGGGCCATCTAGGTGGTTATGCCCTGCTTCGGGCCCGCGGCCCGGAGAGAGAAAGGAGCTTGGCATTCGCCAGGCCCCTCGAAGTCGTCAGGTTCTATGTGGACCGCCCGCTGCATGGTACCGGCGCTGCCCAGGCCTTGATGACGGCGGTCCTTGCCCACGCTGTGGCCGCTGGCCACGACGGCCTCTGGCTGCAGGTCTGGGAGCAGAACCCGCGGGCCCTTCGTTTCTACGCCAAGGCCGGCTTCACGGATGCTGGTGGGGCCAGCTACCGCATCGGGAATCAGGTGGACCGGGATCGGCTGCTGGTGCACGCGCTGCTGGTGCAGAGCATCTGAGATTGGGTCAAGCCTTGATCACATGGGTGTCGGCCAGGAGGTCGTGAAGGCAGCGGCGGTTGGGCTGGAAGATCAGGAGCGCGTCCACCACATAGACGAGGTTGCCGACGCCCCGCACCTTGACCATGTATTCCACCACAGCGGCCACCACCACGAAGGGCAGCCAACGGAGGAAGAAGACCCGCCACACGCTGGGGATGTCGCCAGCGCTGGTGATCATGCGGATGCCCAGCACCTTCTTTCCGATGGTCTGGCCCCGCCTGGCCACCAGCACGATCTGGGTGATCAGCACCGCCACCGCCACCAGCGCCGCCACGGCCAGGAGGATCAGGAGGGTGCTAGTCCCGCCCTTCAAGAGGAGCAAGGGCAGCAGGAGCAGGATGGCACCCAGGGGCGCAAAACCCACCAGGCCGTCCACGAGCACGGCACCCAGCCGACTGATGCGCGTGGCGGCCTCGACTTCATAGGTGTCCTGGGACTGGTAGGGATCCATGGCGGAAACTCCGTACGCTACAGGGTGCGAAGGTCCAGGGCCCCTGGCAAGGGTTCTCTGCCCCAAGTGCGGCCCTGGGACCTCTGTCCTTTGCTCCGGCCTTCGGATTCGAATGATCCTCGTTTCCCGTGGGTCGGCCTGACCCGAAAGATCGTACTCCTGGTCATCGAAGATCCCGCCACCGTCGGTACGCAGTTCATGCACGACTGGGGCTCCTCGCTAGGCGCGTGCAGGGGTCACCGCAGCCTTGTCGATCAGAGCTTGACCAAGGGACAGTTGTTATTTCGCTGCCCGCTTGCCCATCTTGGAGTCGAGGTACCAGATGCCACCACCCTGATCGCCCACGGCGCGAAGTTGATCCACGATCTGGCCGATGTTGGCTTCCTCTTCGACCTGCTCGGTGACGTACCACTGGAGGGTGATCTCGCTGGCGTAGTCCTTCTCGGTCCTGGCCAACTCGAACAGGGCGTTGATGCTGGCGGTGATACCCTTCTCGTGTTCCAGTGTCTTCTCAAAGACCTGGATGACGCCCCCGAAGTCGGTGGGAGGTGCGGCGATGGGTTTCAGTTCCAGCTTGCCGTTGCGATCAAGGAGGAAGTCGATGAGCTTCGCCGCATGGGCGGTCTCTTCGAGGGCCTGGACTCGCAGCCAGTGGGCGAAGCCCTTGAAGCTGGCGGCGTCGCAATGGGCGCTCATGGCCAGGTAGAGCTGGGCCGAGAACTGTTCCAGGTTGATCTGGGTGTTGAGGGCATTTTGCATTTTCGGGCTGATCATGGTCGCCTCCAGGTTCATCCAAAGTGGAGCGATCAGGTTACACCTTGTCTTCCCTGTCCCAGGTCCATTTTGAGCGGGGCCGGAGCGGTTCCTTGTTTTTCGATTACCAAAACATATACTTTGCCCATCAAGGATCGCCGTGGCGGCCATGGGGAACAAGGCCACCGTAGCCGGGTCTTTATTCGTTGAAGATCCAACTCTGCCATTGAGTGCAACCAGCCAAAGGAGTGATGCCTTCTCGACCGAATCCAAGTGCCCGTTCAACCACAATGCAAACGGCGGCGCGTCGAACCAGGACCGGTGGCCCAACCAGGTGGGGCTGAACATTCTTCACCAGCACTCCTTCCGGTCCGATCCCATGGACGTGGGCTGCAATTACGCTGAGGCCTTCCAGCGCCTCGACCTGACGCCGGGTTGTCCCGGACCAGGTCGAGGTTGAGCCATTTCCTCTGACCTGTTCGTCCATGTTCATCTCCCGGCCAAGCCTTGCTTGTCAGGGGCCTCGCGTCGTGTTCACCTGTGGCAGATCCAGGAGTTTTCATGTACGCCATGATCATCGTCCGCTACCGCCGCCCGCTGCCCGAGATCGAGACGGTCACGGAAGCCCATCGTGCTTACCTAAAGACCTTGCAGGAGCAGGGCATCCTGGTGGCCTCGGGGCCGTTGGAGCCACGCTTCGGTGGCATGTGGCTGGTGCGGGTCTCCGAGGAGAACCCCCTGAAGGATCTGGACGCCCTGATGGCCGGCGACCCCTTCCACCAGCATGGCCTGGCCAACTACGAGCTGCTGCCCTGGAAGGTCATGCAGGGCCGGGAAGGCTTCGACCGGATCTGATCACCCTTCCTGAGCCAGCGCCGCCCCGACGGCCGCCAGCAGTTCCTCCTCCTGCAGCGGCTTGTGGAGGATGCTGCTGACTTCCTGGCGATTCAGGGCATCCATGATCGTCGGATCATGGGTGGCCATCACCACGATGATCGGCAATTCAGGCTGGACCTTCTGCGCCATCCTGGCCACGGTCAGGCCGTTGCAGCCGGGCATGCTGTAGTCGGTGATGATGAGATCAGGCGTCTGGGCGGCGATCAGATCCGCGATGCCCATGGCCGTCACTTCCTCCCAGACCTCCACTTCGTGCCCAGCCCGCTCCAGCATGCGCCGGAGCAGAACTTGCATGAGCCTGCTGTCATCGACGATGGCGATCCTGGCCATGGTAGGGCTCCTTCGAATCGGCCCTGAGCCGCGGCTCAGGTCCGGTTCCCGGCTTTCACGAAGTTCACATACTCCCGCATGTACCGCTCCTCGGCCACGAAAGGTTCGCCGGCGTACTGCCCGAGGAAGTCCAGCGAGGCCCTGGCCTGGGGCCCGGCCGTCCCGGCCCGGAAGGAAGCCGCCCTCCGGTTCACGGCGCCGAAGAGGCTCCGGTGCTGGTCATCGATGACCTTGATGCCCGTTTCGTAGCGGCTGTTCCAGTTGGCAATGGCCATGGTGACTCCTCGATCCTGCACAGCACTGCATCGGCAGCGGATCGACGCATCATGAATTCGCCAGTGTCAGGACGGATCGCGGAGCCCCGCAGGGATGCCCAACTCGGCGATCTTGGCCTGCACCTCTCTGAGGCTGAAGGGCTTCCTCAGGCTCGCCACCCGCGGTCGGCCGCGCAGCAGCGGGGCGATCTCCTGATCGCTGTACCCCGAGGCCATGAGGATGTGGAGCTCTGGACGGCACTGGAGGATCAGGGGCAGTGCCTCGGCACCGTTCATGCCCGGCATGTTCATGTCGAGGATCACCAGGTCCACCTGCAGCCCTGCCTTCAGGAGGCCCAGAGCCTGGGCACCGCCCGGGGCCGTCGCC
>JBBRZL010000092.1:0-13906 GCA_038236735.1 Holophagales bacterium
CCTCCTGCCCGCCGTGAACTACGGCGGCGTCTATGGCCCCATGGGGGTGGCCATCGCCGGCATGGGTCGCGCCTACTTCGAACAGCTCTCCATGGAACACCCCGAACTGAACGCGATGCCGCGCCTCGAAGTGGCCGCCTATCCCATGGACCCGGGCCTCGAACCGGCCTTCCTGGCTCAGGTGGACGAGGTTTTCGTCTTCGAAGAGGCCTACCCCGTGCTGGAGGAGCGTCTCACCTTCCGGGGCACGGCCACCATCCACGGCAAGTTGGACGGAGCCCTGCCCCGCACGGGTGAACTGACCCCCCGCCTCATCAAGGACGCCCTCGGCCTGAGCACCGCCGAAGGCAAGGCGGCCAGCACCCTCGACCTGCCCATCCGCGCGCCGCGTTTCTGCGACGGCTGCGGCCACGTGGACGCCTACCAGGCACTCCAGGAAGCCCTGGCCAACCTCGGTGTGCCCGGGGCGCGGGTCTTCGGCGACATCGGCTGCTACACCCTGGCGGCCCAGGAACCCATGAGCGCCATCCACGCGGTGGTGGAGATGGGGGCCAGCATCAGCATGGCCGTGGGCGCCGCCCTGGGCGGCCAGACGCCGGCCATCGCCGTCATCGGCGATTCCACCTTCGGCCACAGCGGCCTGCCCGCCCTGCTCACCGCCGCTGCCTCCGGCGTCAACGTCACCGTCATGATCCTCGACAACCGCGTGGTCGGCATGACCGGGCAGCAGCCCAGCCTGGCCCTGGACCAGGTGGAGCGCATGGTGCTCGGCATGGGCATTCCCGCAGCCCAGCTTCAGATCCTCACCCCCCTGCCCAGGCACCACGAGGCCAACGTGGCGGCCATGGAGGCCGCTTTGCGGCACCCCGGTCCCTCGGTGGTGGTCTTCCGGCGAGAGTGCATCCAGTCCCTGCGCCGGGGCGTCTTCAAGGACTACGATCGTGCCACGAAGGCCAACGCGGAACAGGCTGGCTGCGCCGGTTCAGACGACTGCGCCACGGAGGCCCGCCCATGAGCGCCGCCCGCATTCACGGCATCGTCCTCGCCGGCGTCGGTGGCCAGGGCGTCCTGTCCCTCGCCCAGATCGTGCTGGAGGCCCTGCGCCGCAGCGGCTTCCAGGCGCTGCAGTCCGAGATCCATGGCATGAGCCAGCGGGGCGGCAGCGTCCACGCCATGGTGTGCTTCTCGGAAGTCCCCCTCACTTCGCCCATCATCGACGAAGGCTGCGCCGATCTGCTCATCTCCCTGGAACCCCTGGAGGCCCTCCGCTACGTGGCCATGCTGCGCGAGGACGGTCATCTGGTGGTGTCCGAGGAACCCCAGGTCAACATGGAGGGCTATCCGCCCCTGAACGACGTCTACGCGGCCCTGAGGCAGGTTCGTGGCGCCCGCCTGATCGACACCGAGGACCTGGCCCGCCGCCTCCACCATCGCCAGGCCGGCGGCATGGCCCTGCTGGGCATGGCGTCGAAGTACCTGCCCGTGGCCGAAGCAGTCTGGCGAGCCGTGATCACCCAGCGCTTCGAGGCCAAGGGCGCTCGCGTCATCGAGAAGAACCTCGAGGCCTTTGAGGCCGGCCGCGAGCTCGTCCCGGCTGGAGCCTGACATGCCCACCACCACAGGATTCCTCCACGAGGAACGGGCCTATGGCCTGCTCGCCGCCGCGGGCCTACGGGTGCCGCGCCACGGGTTCCTCGAAACTGGCCCTCTGCCCTTCGCGCCCGGCGAACCCATCGTGCTCAAGGGCATCGCGGACCAGCTCTGGCACAAGTCGGACCGCGGTGCGGTCCATTTCGGTACCTTCGACCTGGAGGCCTTGCAAGCGGAAGCTGCGGCCATGCGGCAGCGGGTGCCGGAGCATCCCTGGGTCGGAGGCCTGGTCTGCGAGAAGGTGGCCTTCAAGCGCCTGGCGGGGCTGCCAACCGAAGCACTCGTCTCCCTGAAGCGGGATCCGGACGCGGGCTGGCTCGTCATCTTCGGCATCGGCGGCCTCCAGGCCGATGCCTGGGCCGCCCTGGCACCACCGATGCTGTGGCCCGTGGCTCTCACCACCCCCGAAGAAGCTCTGGCGGAACTGCGCGCCCACTGGCTGGGGCGTACCTGGCTGGGCCGGCAGCGCGGCACCGAGGCGCTCACGGATGAAGCCAGACTCCTGGCCTTCCTCCAGGGCCTCTGGCGCGCGGTGGCGGGGCTGGAGCACGAAGGCGTCACCCTGCTCGAACTCAACCCCGTGGTGCTGGACAGCGAAGGCCTGCCCACAGCCCTGGACGGCGTGGGAACGCTGGAAAAGACCGCCAGCGCCACCCTCGCCAGCCCGGACCCCGCCTGGTACCAGGCCCTGCTGAATCCCCGCAGCCTCGTGCTGGCGGGTGTGTCCAGCCGCGAGGGTACCGTGGGCCGCATCATCCTGGAGAACGTCCGGCAGTCGCGCCTGCCTGAGAGCGCGCTCCGCCTCATCAAGCCCGGTACCACGGAGTTCCTGGGCCTGCCCTGCCTCGACTCCGTGGCCGAGTTGGCCGCGGCGCCCACGGACCAGCTCATCCTCTCCCTGCCCGCGCCCCAGACCCTGGCTGCCGTGGAACAGCTCTGCCGCCAGGGGGGCGGCGCCACCGTGGTCTACCTGGTGGCCGGTGGCCTGGGCGATGGCGCGGACACCGAAGGGCTCGGCCAGCGGCTCGTGGCCTGTCTTTACGAACACCGTCGCGCGGGCCAGTGGACGCCCGCCATCGTGGGGCCCAACGGCCTGGGCCTCTTCAGCCCCGACCAGGCCCTCAACACCCTGTTCATTCCTTCGATCAAGCTGCCGCTCTCGGCCCACCCCGGCCATGTGGCCCTGGTCAGCCAGAGCGGCGCTTTCCTGATCACGCGCCTCAGCCGCCGGACGGAACTGGGCCTGCGTGCCGCCGTGGCCATCGGCAACCAGATGGATCTGCGCTGCTCGGATTTCCTCCGGAGTTTCAAAGTGGATTCCGCAGTGAAGGTCGTCGGCGCCTACCTAGAGGGCTTTGCTCCCGGCGATCTGAAGGCCACCGCCGAGGCGGCGCAAGCACTGCGGGCTTCGGGCCGCCGCGTACTGATCTACAAAGGGGGCCGCAGCCAGGAAGGCATGGCCGCTGCCAGCAGCCACACCGGCGCGTTGGCGGGCGACCACGCGCTGCAGGCCGCCGTGCTGCGCCGCGCGGGGGTGATGCTGGCCGACCGCATGGAATCCTTCGACGCGGCCCTGAGCTGGCTGGGCGCCTACCCCCAGGGCCGCCCCACCCGCATCGCCATCATGACCAATGCGGGCTTCGAATCCGTGGCCGCCGCAGACCTCCTCACCGGCCCCTTCCGCGGCGCGCGACTGACAGCGGAGGAGACGACCGCCCTGGCCGCCACCATCGAGGCCCAGGGCCTCACGGGCCTCGTGAGCGCGCGCCTGCCCCTGGACCTCACGCCCATGGCCGACCAGGCCGCCTACCTCGCCACGGCAAAACTGCTGCTGGATTCCGAGGCCGAGGCCGTGGTGGTGGGCCTCGTGCCCCTCACTGTCCGCCTGGAAACCCAGGATCCCGAGGCCATCTGGGCCTTCGCCAGCCAGTGGGCAGACCTCGCCCGCACCTCGGGCAAATGGGTGGGCATCGCCGTGGAGGGCGGGCCACTTTACGACCGCTACCGCCAGGGCCTCCGCGCCGCCGGCCTGCCCGTCTTTCTCACCATGGAAGAGGCCCTGGACGGCCTGCGCCTCATCGCCTCCGAAGACCCTTGATAGCGGGTAGCGTTTAACAAAAATCACCACGGAAACACCGAGAACTCCGAGAAGGGCACATGGAGGGAAACAGGGTCCTTTCCCGTGGCTTCCATCCCCCCATCCCCAGGCATTGCGCTAGGTGTCGCAGAGGTGAATCCCCAAAGATTGAAGGTGACTGCGAATGACCGGCCCCATGGTCGGCAGGGGGAATCGAGAGCACACTTGTTTTCGGACTTAGAAAGCTGAAATGACCCGCTTCCTCCCGCCTCTGCGCACTCTGCTGCCGCCCGAACATGGCAGCTGGTTCATGCTGGGCTTTCCGCTGGTGCTGGGGCTGCTGCTGCGCCCAGGCTGGGCGGGGCTCTGTCTGGGCTTGGCCGCGCTGGCCTGCCTCCTGGCACGGCCACCGCTGCGACGCGTGCTCGCAGGTCGACCAGAACCGGCCCAGCGACGCGCGCTGATCCTAGCCGCTGGCCTTGCAGCAGGTTTCGGAGGGATCGCCCTTGTCTGGGTGGGCCCCCGCTTCCTGCTGCCACTGGCTTGCGTGACACCCTTGATCCTCTTGGCCCTGTGGGCGGACCAGCAGCGCGCTGTGCGTTCCCTGGCCGTGGAGGTGGCCGCCCAGGGCGCTTTCGCGGGTCTGGCCTCAGCCATCCTCGTGGCGGGTGGCGACACCCTGGTGGCGGCGGCGCGTGTCTGGCTGTTCGTCACCCTGGTGGGTGGGGCCAATCTCGCCCACGTACGTCGCGTCCTGGGCCATGCCCGTGGGCTGGAGGCCGCCGGGCTCCGACGGCGCTGGCTCCCGGTTCATGTTCTGCACCTATGGTTGCTGGGCACTTCGGCGCTCCTGCTGGCGCCCCGGGGCTGGGCCGGCGCGCTGTGGACCGGCTGGACGGCCCTGCTCTACCTGCGGGCCCTCCTGCCCTACCGGCCCCTGCCCGCCCGCACCCTCGGCTGGCGGGAAGGGGGACTCAGTGTGCTCAGCCTCGCCCTCCTCTGGCGGGCCCTGCTCTGATCGGGGTCACAACGGGGCTGGACTCCGAAATCATTGCCCTTGATGCTCGAACCAGAAGAAGGAATCCGGAATGCTCTTTTCCACCGCCACCGGCTACGCCCTCCGCGCCCTCGCGGCCCTGCCCGAAGATGGAACCTATTCCCTGGCCAAGGATCTCGCCTCGCGCCTGGCCTTGCCGGGCCCCTACCTCGCCAAGATCCTGCAGGGTCTCGTCGCGGCCGGCATCCTGGAATCCGTCCGGGGCCCCAAGGGGGGGTTCCGGCTGACCCGCCCTTCACACCGCGTGACCGTAGGCGAAGTGGTCACCGCGCTCGAGGGGCCGGAGGCCCTGGCAGGCTGCATCATGGGTTTCCCCGCCTGCAGTAGTGACCACCCCTGTCCCCTGCATGAGGCCTGGACTGCGGTCAAAGACCAGGTGACCTCCTCCATGACGGAAGCCACCATCCGCGATCTCCAGCTCATGGACCTCCGCCACCAGAAGCCGGCTGTCGGTCCCGCCAGGCGCGGTGGCTGAAGGTGGCCATGAGCTGCGACGCCCCCGAGCTGCTGCCCCTGGAGGAGGCCCTGCGCCGCCTGTGGGAGGCCCTGCCGACGCCGACCCTGCCGGCGCTCCGGGCCGGACGGGACGACCCCGCCACGGATCGCGCGAGCATGGATGGCGTGGCCCTGATGGCTGCAGAGGGGCGCGCGCCACGCCGACTGTTGGGCACCATCTTCGCCGGGGATGATCCAGCGGCCTTCACGGTGACCCCCGGGACCGCCGTGCGCATCATGACCGGCGCGGCGCTGCCGGCGGGAGCCGACGCCATCCTGCCGGTGGAGCTGCTGCACGAAGCTGTTGGCCTCATCCACCCCCAGGCTGATCCTCGTCGCGGTGATCATGTGCGGTCGCGCGGGGAACAGGCGCGGACGGGGGATCTGCTGCTGCCCGCGGGAACGCCCATCAACGCCGCCCGGCTGGCCCTGCTGGCCCAGGAGGGGCGGCCCTTCCCAGCCCTCCCGCGCATTCGCGTGGGGGTGGCCTCCACCGGCGATGAACTGGTGCCCGAGCCCGCGCCCCACCAGATCCGGGATTCCAACGGGCCCATGCTCGCTGCCCTGGCCCACACCCTGGGCGCCGAGGTGGTGCTGCGCCCCTCCCTGCCTGATGATCCAGCCGCCCTCGCCGCCGCCCTCCGGAATCCCGGGGACATCCGCATCTTGCTTACATCCGGTGGCGTGAGCATGGGCGAGCACGACCACTTGCCCGCCGTACTGAAAGACCTCGGCGCGACGATCCTCTTCCACAAGATCCGGCTCAAGCCCGGCAAACCCATGCTGGCCGCCCTGCTGGGCGACCTGTTGGTGCTGGGCCTGCCCGGCAATCCCGTGTCGGCCTACCTCAACGCCCTGCTCTTCCTCCCCCAGGCCCTGGCCCGGCTGGAGGGCCGCGCCGCGCCCGAACCCTGGCGCCGGGCCCGACTGGCCGCCCCCGTGAAGCACTCGGGCGACCGCCCCCTCCTGCATCCCTGCCGGCTGGTGGCGGGGCGTCTCGTGCCCCTGCCGAGCAAGGGCTCCGCCGACCTCGTCACCCTCGCCCAAGCCGATGCCTGCGCCTGGATCGAGGCCTCCGGCCAGGGGGCCGGGGACAAGGTTCGTTATCTGCCGATCGTGTAGCCCTGCTCGGAAAGTGCCTTCGGCGCTTTCCGAGATAAGCAAAGATCTCTTTCTAGCTCCAAAAACGCGCAGCGTTTTTGGAGCGGATGCTCAGCCCTTCGCGTACCGCTGCAACTTGCCCAGATCCAGGATGCGCACCACGGGGAAGGTGCTCTGGATGAGGCCGAGATCCGTCAGCAGGCGAAGCGCGCGGCTGAAGGCCTCGCGGCTGGCACCGATGCACTGGGCCAGATCCTCCTGGGTCTCCTGGAATTCCACCAGCGAGCGCCCGGGGTTGGATTCATGGGCTTCCAGCAGCAACTGGGCGACGCGCTCGGGCACGCTGTGCAGGCTGAGGGTCTCCACGAGGGTCACCAGATGGCGCACCTTCGCGGTGAAATGCTGGATGAGCATCTCGGCCACTTCCGTGTGCCGGTGCACGACCTGGCGCAGGGGCTCCGCGGGGATGAGCCAGCACTCCGTCTCGCCATGGGATTCGGCACTGGAGGCGATGGGGGCGCCATCGAAGACCGCCACCTCGCCGACACAGTCGCCGACCTTGAGGAACTGGAGCACCTGGACACGGCCCCGGCCGTCGGTGCGGAAGACCTTGAGCCCGCCCTTGACCACCACGTACACGCCCGTGATGGCATCGCCCTGGGTGTAGACCCGGGCGCCATCGGCGAAGCGCCGTAGCTCGGCGATGCTGGCCAGTTCCTCGGCAGCGTTCATCGGCAGCCCCGCCAGGAACTCGATCCTTCTCAGGTTGAGGACTGCTTGAGGCATGGGGCTCCAGAGGGCTCTAGAACGGTTATGACACATTTCCATCGGATTGTGATTCAGGTCACGCACCCGGGGACCAAGCGACCAGTACTTTACCGCGGGATTGGCATTTCGTCTGCTGCAACTCATAAAACACAAAGCCCCGGCGGCATCTGCCTATCGGGGCTCTACTTAGATTGACATCAAAGGACTCGAACGTTACTTGACCCGTTCCATGAACGACCGGTCCACCGTATTCACGCGGATTTTTTGTCCAGCTTCCATGTAGGGGGGGACCCCCACGGTGATGCCGTTGTCCATCTTGGCGGGCTTATACGAGCCGGTCGCGTTGGCGTTCTTCATGACGGGATCGGTTTCCACGATCTCGAGGACCACGCTGGGGGGCAGGATCGCGCTCATGGCCTGGCCCTCGTAGAACTCGATCTCCACCTGCATGTTGGGCTCGAGGAAGACCAGGTCGTCGCCGAGGATCTCCTTGCTCACGTCCAGCTGCTCGTAGGTCTCGTTGTTCATGAACACGAGATGATCGCCGTCCGCGTAGAGGAACTCCAGCACGTGCTGCTCAAGGGCGGCCTTCTCCACCTTGTCGGAGCTGCCGAAGCGGTTCTCGCGGTTGATGCCGTCCCTGAGGCGCTTCATCTTCACCTGGACCCGGGCCGGCAGGTTGCCGGGGGTCTGGTGCTCGGTGCTGATGACGCGGCAGAGTTCGTTCTCGAAGTTGACGATCATCCCGGCGCGAACCTGGGTGGCGAGGATCAGTGGCATGAAGGGCTCCCGGGGGGAATGAAGTGGGGCTCGCAGCAGAAAAGGCCCCGATGACTATCAGGGCCTTGGTTTCGAGTGGTGGGCGTACCAGGATTCGAACCTGGGACTTCTACCGTGTGAAGGTAGCACTCTACCGCTGAGTTATACGCCCACGGCCGAACAGAATAACCCAGGCCAGAGCCCTTTCCAAGCCTGAATCAGGCAACGAGAACCCGCCGCAGGGCCTGGGCCAGGCGCGGAGCCTCGGCGGCCCGCATCCCGCAGAGGCCGATCCGCAGGCCCTCGGGCAGGGGTACCGTAAAGACTCCTTCCGCCTTCAGGCGGGTGCAGACGGCCTCGGGGTCGGCTACCGGCACACAGACGAAGAACCCCCCCGTCCAGTGCACGGGTTGCATGTGCTCCGCGAGCAGGGCCGCATCCAGGGCCGCAGCCCGGGCCGCCAGCACCTCGGACCAGTGGCGATGCTCCGCCGCCAGCCGGGCCTGGGCCTTGCCGTCTTTCATCAGGTGCAGCAGCAGCGACTGGGGGGCCTTGGCGCAGTTGGACCAGGTGCCCCGGCAGGACTGGGTGAGGGCTGCCTGCAGGGCGGGATCCGCGCACCAGGGGAAGGTCAGGGCCCCGCAGCGGGCGCCATAGAGTGTCATGGCCTTCGACAGGGACATGGAGGCGCCCACCAGTACGCGACCCTCCTCGCCCAGGGCTGCATAGTCCGCCAGTGCCGCAGTCACGGCCGCCGGCTCCTGGGTGTAGTCCAGGTAGGCGAAATCGAGCAGGAGGGTGATCGGGCCAAGCTTCGAAACCGCCCTCAATACGTTCATCAGGGCCGCCCGATCCGCCGGTGTGAGGCTCCGCCCGGTGGGGTTGTGGCAGGGGTCGTTCAGCCACAGCAGCACGCGGCCCTGAGCCTGCATCAGGTTCCGCAGCGCCTGGCCCCAGGCTTCCACATCCAGAGTCGCGTCAACCCCAGGCCAGGGCGCGGTCGTCAGAGTCATGCCATTCTCGGCGGCCAGCGTGGCGTAGGGCCCCCAGAAGGGTGCCGTGGTGAGCACGGCCTGGCCCGGCTCCAGGAAATTCCGCAACGACAGCGCCAGGGCGCCGCTGCCGCCAGGCGTGGTGCAGGCCGCACCTGCCGATTCGAGCAGGGGCCAATGGCGCCGCACCAGCGCCTTGAGGAAGGCGGGATCCCCGGCGATGGGCGCGTACGGTGCAACCTCCAGGGCCGTCAACTCACGCCAGAGGTCCATCACCGATTCCAGCACCACCAGCTGGCCTGCTTCGTCCAGCAGGGCGCCCACGGTGGCGTTCAGTACGGATTCGCCCGTCGCCTTCCGGGCCTGGGCCTCGGCGTTGAGGGCGAAAATGGGATCGTCGGCGGGAAAGGCACGCCGGGTGGGGATCAGCTGCTCGGTCATGTCCCAGGGTACCCTGAAGCCATGAGCCCGAACGCCCCTACCTCACGAATTGCCACATGGCTGCTAGGGCTGGGCGGAGTCCTGGCCCTGGCCCCCTTCACGCCCGCCGCCGCAGCCCTGGTGGGCGGGGCGCTCCTGGCCCTGACCCTGGGCAATCCCCTGCAGGCAGAGACCCGCGCCTGGACCCATCGCCTGCTTCCCCTGGCCGTAGTGGGCCTCGGGGCCGACATGAACCTCCGGGCCGTGGCCAGGGCCGGGCTCCACGGCCTGGGCTATACGGCCCTCAGCCTCGTCTTCGTTCTGGCCCTGGGCTGGTGGCTGGCGCGGCTGCTGAAAGTAGAGCGGGATGCGGGCCTCCTCATCTCCGTGGGCACGGCCATCTGCGGGGGCAGCGCCATCGCCGCCGTGGCGCCGGTACTGCGGGCGAAGGAACACGCGATCTCCGTGGCCCTGGCCACGGTCTTTTTGCTCAACGCGGCCGCACTCGTGATCTTCCCCCCCATCGGCCACGCGGTAGGGCTCGGCCAAGACGCCTTCGGGCTCTGGTCGGCCCTGGCCATTCACGACACCAGCTCCGTGGTGGGTGCCGGGCTGGCCTACGGCCCGCGGGCCCTGGAGGTCGCCACCACCGTGAAGCTGGCCCGGGCCCTGTGGATCGTGCCGCTGACCTTGGGCATCGGCTGGCTGGAGGCGCGGCGGAGCGAGGCTGCCCCCGATGCCCCACCCCTGAAGAAGCCCTGGTTCATCGCCGGCTTCCTGGCCATGGCGGCGCTGGTGACCTTCGTACCCGCTTTGCACGGGCCAGGCCACCTCGTGGCCGTGGCGGCCCGCCGGGTGCTGGTGCTGACCCTCTTTCTCATCGGCGCCGGCCTCGGCCGGGAGGCGCTGCGCATGGTGGGGCTGCGGCCCTTCCTCCAGGGCCTTCTCCTTTGGCTGCTCGTGGGCTCCCTGGGGCTGGGCGCGATGAAGCTGGGCTGGCTGACCGTCAGTTAGACTTTTCGCCTGGAGTTCCCATGATCCGTCCCTTTCAAGGCATGGTCCCCAAGCTCGGCAACCGGGTGTTCGTGCCCGACAGCGCCCTGATTCTCGGCGACGTGAGCATCGGCGATGACACCAGCATCTGGTTCAACTGCGCCATCCGCGGGGACGTGAACTGGATCCGCATCGGCGCCCGTACCAACATCCAGGATGCCTGCTGCCTGCACGTCACCAATCACCGGTGGCCGCTCCTCATCGAGGAGGAGGTGAGCATCGCCCACAACGTGATGCTGCACGGCTGCACCATCCGCAAGGGCGCCCTCATCGGCATGAGCACCACCATCATGGACGGCGCCGAGATCGGCGAGGGCTGTTTGGTGGCTGCGGGGAGCCTGGTGCGGGAAGGCTTCCAGGCCCCGCCCCACAGCCTCGTGGCGGGCTGGCCCGCCGCCGTGAAGGGCCCCCTCAGCGACCCGCAGCGCGACTTGGTGGCCGGCATCTGGGCCCGCTATGTGCGCTACAAGGAGGCCTACTTCGCCGATGGCTGGCCTATCGCCGAGGCGCCCCTGGTCGCCGCACCGCAGCCGGGCTTCGCTGAGGGGCACCCCTTCCCATGACCGGCCGCCGGGTGGCGCCTGCACCACTTCCCAGCCGTCTGGTGAACATTCAGCATTCCCGATTATCGGCGAAGCTAAGCCTGAACTGAGGCATGGGCCATCCAGGCAATTTTGAGCAGCGGTTGAGGCATGGCGGGGGTTCTGACGGCCATGGTCAGCAGCCGGGAGAGAATGGATCCCAGATCGAAGCGCCGGTTGAAGCGGTATTGGAACTCCGCAAGGTAGCGGTCCAGATGGGCCTTCCCGATCCAGCGCGTCACGCCGATGGTGTTGCCTTTCAGGTTGGCGAGGACGGTGTTCACCCAGCGGAAAGCCGGATGCCTGGCCGAGCGCCAGCCACCGGGCATGTCATGAGGCTCGTGTTTGAATCCCGCCGCCTCCAGGAAGTAGTAGGACTTCCACCCATCCGTGAGGATCTTCGTGCCCTTGACGAAGCCACCGGCGAACCAGGCCTTTAATTCCTTCCCACCCACATTCCGCAGGGCCTGCATGCGCATCCGAAGGACGCTAGCAGGATCCTTGGGATCAGTCTGGACGGCCACCACGAAGGGCGTCTTGCCTGCGGCGCCTCGGCCTCGCTTGCCCTCGTGGCGCTCCCCGCCCATGTAAGCGTCATCGACCTCGATCCGGCCCGAAAGAACCGTCTGACACTCTCGCTCCAGCATCACCTGCATGAGCTTGTGCTTGATGGCCCAGGCCGTCTCGTAGTGGACCCCCAGTTGGCGCTTCAGTTCCAAGGCCGAGACGCTGTGCTTGCCCTGTGTAAGCAGGTGTAGGGCCTGGAACCATACCGTGAGGGGCAGCTTCGTGCCCTGAAAAATGGTTCCCGCCGTGGGGCTGGTCTGCTTCCGGCAGTCCTGGCACTGGAACAGGCCGCTGGAGAGGCGGCAGTGCCGCATGGACCCGCAACCGGGGCACTCAAAGCCCCGAGGCCAGCGGGCCTTGCAGATGGCATCAACGCACTGGGCGTCGGTTCCGAATCGGGCTATGAACTCCCGCAGGGAAAGGCCCTTCTGAAACTGGATGTCGTAGCTCGGCACGGTGCGCCTCCACGCCACAACATCGATCAATGGATGCGACAAATCCTGTCAAGTTGATCCAAGGGCATGGAAGTCTTGGAGTTGCCCGACAGTGGACATCTACCCTTTAGGCTTAGGCTGGCCGATAATCGGGTCAGCATTTTACGGGGGCCAATGCCCTCGCCAGGAGCATACCCCTCCCAATCCCTTGCTTGGTTGGTTAGACTCTCCGGATCATGTCCCCCCTGCTGCTCCTCCGCGTCCACGCCGATCTGCGCCTTGGACTGGGCCATGTGGCCCGGGCGCTCGCCCTCCAGGAAGCCTGGCGCGCGCTGGGCGGCCAGGCTTGCATTGCCGTCTCCGGGGACGCGCGCGCCCGCCGCGTGGGCGGTGGCACCCATCCCTTCCTGGACGAGTCCCTGCCCTGCGAGGCCGTGGATCTCGGCGAAGCCCTTCACGCGCCGCTGCCCGCGGCGCTGAAGGCCCGCGCCGCGGCGGTGCTGGTGGATCAATGGGACACCAACACCGCCTTCCTCCAGGCCCTGCGGCCCCTGAAAGTGGCCGTGCTGGAGGACGACACCGAGGCCCACGAAACGGCAGACCTGCTCTTCCAGCCCTTTCTCGAGGGCGTGCGCTGGCCAGATTCTCCCGTCAAGGTGGTCGCTGGCCGCAAGGTGCGCCCCTTCGAGACCACCTCCGGGGCCTGCCGCGTGCTGCGGGGTTCGCACTTCATCGTAGTGGACAAGATCGCGCTGGCGCTGCGCCCCAAGCGGATGCCGCTCCAGCCACTGGCCGTGCACAAGCTGCTGGTCACCTTTGGTGGCAGCGACGGGCCCAACCTGGCCCAGAAGGCCTTTGATACCCTCGCCCAGCTGGCCGCCGAGGATCGCTGGCGCGGCGCCTGCACCCTGCTGGCCCCCAACGGCATCCAGGGGCAGCCTTTCCCGGGCTGCACCGTGGTTCAGAGTCTGCCCGGCCTCACCCGCCACATCCCCGACTTCGACGCCCTCTGGTGCTCGGCGGGCGTCACCCTGGCCGAGGGTCTCTGCATGGGCATTCCCACGGCCGTTTGGGGCCAGAACGACCGGCAGCACGGCATCCTGGCCGACCTCGCCCTGGCCAACGGTTGCTTCGACCTGGGCGTGGGGCCCGAGGCCGATCTGGTCATCGTCCGCGCGGCGTTGGCCCAGTGGCTGGGACCCGAGGGCCAGGACAACCGCCAGGAGCAGGTCCGCGACGGCATGGCGCTGGTGGACGGTCAGGCCGCCTCGCGCATCGCGCAGGAGCTGTGGCAGTTGGTGGGAAACCAGGTCTAGGCGGCCCACGCCCGAAATCCCGCCTTGACCCTTCGGGCGGTCAACGATAAGCTTTCCCTTCTGTGAACTCGCCACCTTCCGGGTGGTGGTTTCGCCGACTGATCGAGATTCCGGAGCAGGCCATGAGCACGTACTTCCCGAAAGCCAATGAACTCAAGCGCCAGTGGTTCCTGGTGGACGCCAGCGGGATTCCCGTGGGCCGCCTCAGCACTGCCGTCGCGGACGTGCTGTCCGGCAAGAACAAGCCCACCTGGACCCCCTTCCTCGACACCGGCGACCATGTGATCGTCATCAACGCCGAGAAGGCCGTGCTCACCGGCAAGAAGGGCGTGCAGAAGATGTACCGCCGCACCACCACCCAGCCCGGCTCCATGAAGGAAGTCCGTGCCGAGGTGCTGAACCAGACCTTCCCCGAACGCATCATCGAGAGCGCGGTCAAGGGCATGCTGCCCAAGGGCCCCCTCGGCCGGGCGATGTATCGCAAGCTCAAGGTCTACGCAGGCCCCGAGCACGAGCAGTCCGCCCAGCAGCCCCAGATCATGACCATCCAGAAGTACGAAGCGAGGACCCCATGGCCATTTCCCAGAACTACGGAACCGGTCGCCGCAAGAGCGCGGCTGCCCGCGCCTTCCTGCG
>JBBRZL010000093.1:0-13843 GCA_038236735.1 Holophagales bacterium
CCCCATGACTTCCTCCGCCGTGGCGGGCCGGAAATCCGTGCGGGCGGATTTGGGATCCATGAGATCGCCCTCGCAACCGAAGCGGCCCGGATCGGCGCCCCGCAGGCGGCCGATGGGGGCTTCCACCGTGCAGGCCTCCAGCGCAGCGGAAAGGCGCGCGAGGTAGAGCTTCTCCAGATCGCGACCGGCGAAGGCCGTGGCCAGGCCCTTGTTGGCCCGGGCATCCTTGGCCAGCACCAGCAGGCCTGAGGTGCCCTGATCCAGGCGATGGTGCAGGAACAGTTTCAGGTCGGGACGCTGGGTCTTCAGCAGGGCCAGGAGGTCGTGGCGGTCCGAGGCCCAGGTGCCCTGGGTGGCGATGCCTGCGGGCTTGTCCACCGCGATGATCCAGGCGTCCTCGAAGACTATGGGGATGGCCATGGTCGGCACCGGGGGCAGATCGGGGTCGAAGGCCACGCGGATCTCGGTGCCCGGCTTCACCAGCTTGCCGGCCACCTTCACCCGCTTGCGGTCCACCTGCACGCCGCCCAGCTTCAGGGCCTCCCGGGCCGAGCGCCGCGAGATGTCCGTCCGCTTGGCGATCAACTGGTCCAGGCGCAGGTCGGCGTCTTCGGGGTCCACGGTGAAGGTCCATTTTTTCAATGCCATGACTTCAGGGTAGCCGGGGCTCCAAATTGCCTCAAAAAGCGAGGCAATTTGGAGGGAGGTTTGGCATGCTGGGGGGTGGAGGTTCTTCATGATCCGGATGCTTCGCGCTGGACTACTGATGGTCATGGCCGGGTTCGCCGTGGCCGCCGACATTCCTGTGTCAAATTGGGCCCTGAAGCCGGGCTCTACCGGGAAGGCCGCTGCGCTGCGTCTGGAGGCCGCGGCGGAAGGCTCACAGGCAACGGTGATTTCTGGCCCCGTGTCGCTAAAGGTGGGCGAACTCTACCGGTTGAGCGCCACCATCCGGACCGAAGGCGTCAAGGCCGATGCTCTCGCCCGCTATCCCACCGCGCTGGGCGCCTGCCTTTCCATGGAGAGCTTCCCCTTCACCAATGCGTCGCAGAGCGTCGCTGGCACTGACCAGCGCTCCGTGTCGCTGCTGTTCCTCGCCACCAGCCCCAGCGACCGCGTGCAACTGCATCTGGGCCGCAACGGCAAGGCCAGGGGCGCGGCGGCCTTCCGGAACGTGAAGCTGGAGAAGGTGGAGGACGTCACCGCCTTCATCCCCATGCAGACCGTGCGCTGGGCCGGGAAGGGCTTCCGCTACGAGATGGGCGGCTGGACCTTCCTGCACATCGAGGGTGCGCCCTATGCCCGGGGGCGCCAGCACGGCGAACTCATGGCCGACGAGATCGTGCGCTACATGACCAAGCTGGGCGTCATGAAGAACGCGGCGGATCCCGTCCGGGGCTGGGCCGACCAGCGGCAGATGGCGGACGCCCTCTTTTTCCGCAAGTACGACGTGGAGTACCTCGAAGAGATGAAGGGCATCGCCGACGGCGCCGTGAAGGCGGGCGCGGCCTTCAAGGGCCGGGAGCTGGACCTGCTCGACATCGTCACCCTGAACAGCGCCGTGGACATGAGCTCCCTCCAGGAGGGCCTCACCCACGCGCCCCATCCCCTCAGCGGCCGCACTTTCATGACCGGCGAGGACGAACTGGAGCAGGGCGGCAAGGGTAACCACTGCAACTCCTTCGTGGCCACCAAGGGCGCCACCAAGAGCGGCCGCTTCATCTTCACCCAGATGTTCATGTGGAATGGCTACACGGGCACCGAGTGGAACGTGATGCTGGACATCGTGCCCGACAAGGGCCACCGCCTGGTCATGCAGACCTTCGCGGGCGGCATCCACAGCGGCACGGACTGGTACCTCAACGCCGCGGGCCTGGTCATGGGCGAGACCACGGTGGGGCAGACGCCCTTCAACGCCGACGGCACACCCCAGAGCAACCGCATCCGCAAGGCGGCCCAGTATGCCGCCAGCATCGACGAGGCCGCCGCCATCCTCTTCAAGCAGAACAACGGCCTCTACACCAACGACTGGACTATGGCCGACACCAAGACCGACGAAGGCGCCTGCTACCTGCTGGGCACCGAGAAGGCCAAGCTTTGGCGCACGGGCACCAAGGGCAGGCCCGCCGATACGCCAGGCCAACTCCGGGACTTCATCTGGGCCAACAACAACAACCGCGATCTTGGGGTGCGCGGCGAGTACGGCGCCAACCCTGACAACGCTCCAGCCGATCTGGCCTTCAACACCTGGAACCGGGACATCGCCTGGCAGGAGGCCTTCAAGACCTATGGCAAGGCAGGCTTCGACATCGACAGCTCCACCCGCGTCATGGCCACCAGCCCCATCAACCGGCCCCATGCCTGCGATGCCAAGCTCACCACCGCCGAGATGGCGGAAAAGCTGGTCTTCATCGCCCACCAGGGCAAGACCACCCAGCGCGAAAAAATGGTGGGCGGCCGCTGGATCGCGGATCTGCCGGGCGCCACGCCGCACCTGACCCATGGGTACACGGCGTTCAGTCCCATTTGGATCTCCGCCAAGCTCCAGGCTGCAAAGGCAGCCTGGAGTGATGAAAAGCCAGCCAAGTCGGTGCCAACGCCGGATGTGACGGGCGTGAAGGAGGCCTACAGCTTCGAATCGAAGAGATTATGGACAGGAACTGTCAAGCCCGCCACGGACGCGGAGAACTGGTTCGTCAGCGGCTCGGCGGCCTACTGGCAGCAGCTGAAGCACCTGCCGGCCACGCCGGCCAAGGCCTTCGAGGCCCAGAGCGCCGCCCTGGCTGACCTGAACACCCGCCACCTCTGGCTGGCCGCCAAGGAGGGCGCCCGGGCACCCCTGGCCACCACCACGGACTACGACCGTTACGGCGCCTACCAGATCCCCCGTATCCGGGGCGTCTTCGCGCTGCACCAGCTGCGCCTGCACCTGGGCAATGCCGTCTTCGCCAAGGCCATGCGCACCGCCCACGAGCGCTTCAATGGCAAACCCGCCCAGACCGGGGAGCTGCTGAAGGCCCTTTCCGATGGCGCGGGGCGGGATGTGGCGCCAATCCTGAAGCCCTGGCTCGAAAGGGCCGACCTGCCCGCGCCAAGGATCTCAGTGAAAGTGCAGAAAGTGGACAAGGGTTTCGAGGTGAAGCTGGAGGTGGAACAGACGGGCTTCACCTATCCCTTCGTGGCCGCGGTGAATTTGGAAACGGAGAAGGGCGCGCGGCTGGAGCGCATCGAAATGAAGGGCGCCAAGGGCAGCTTCACCTTCCCCAGCGACGCCATGCTCACGCGCGTGGTCTTCAACGCGGGCAACGACATCCCCGTGGTCCGGGAGAACTTCTGGGTGCCGGGCAACGTGCTGGACGACTGGAGCGCCACGCGCCTGGTCTACGGCACGGGCCGGGAAGTGGAGGCCCAGCGCACCCTGGCCCTGAACTACCGCGATGCCCTGGCCGACAACATGACCGAAGTGTTGCTGCCCACCCAGGCCGATGCGGAGGTCAGCGCTGCGGACCTGGCGACCAGTGATCTGATCCTGTTCGGCGGCCCGGCGGAGAACGGCCTCAGTGCCCGGCTCATGGCCGAGGGCAAACTGCCGCTGGAGGCCGGAGCGGGCTGGTTCAAGTGGCAGGGCCGCACCTACGGGCGGCCTGATGATGGCCTCCTGGCCGCCTTCCCGAATCCCTGGAACCCGAAACGCATGCTGGTACTGGTGGTTTCCAACAGCCGCAGCCAGCAGTGGGCCATGACCAAAGCCATCCCCCGCGGCCTGCCCGGCTGGACGCTCTACCGCGGCAGCGAAGTTAAAGCAAAGGGGCAGGCCATTGCTGAAGGCGCGGTTCTGAACTTCCAACCCTAACCCATGTTTTTCAATTCACCATGATTCCAGGATATGGCATTTTTTTTAAAATACCATATCCTGGAACCGGAGGTGGACCCATGAACGCCACAGTGACTATGGATGGGGCAGGGCGCTTGGTGCTTCCGGTGGCTGTCCGGAAGGCGCTGGGGTTGAAGGCGGGGTCGCAGCTGATCCTGGAGGTAGAGGGAGATGAGGTCCATCTGCGCACGAGGGACACCGCCATCCGGCGGGCCCAGGCCCTCCTGGCGCCCTATCGACCCAAGGATGGCAGCCTGGTATCCGACCAACTGATCGCGGAACGCCGCGAGGAGTATCGCCGTGAACAGGACAGTGCTTGACGCCAGCGCCCTGGTGGCGCTGCTGTTGGATGAACCTGGGAAGGAACTCGTGCGAGAGGCCGTGCGGTCCGGCGAAGCCCTGATGGGCGCCGCCAACTGGGCGGAAGTGGCTGGAATCCTGAGGAGGGTGGGTTTCCCTGCACGGGAGGTGAGCAGGACGCTGGATGAACTTCAGATCGAAGTGGCGCCCCTGGACCAGGCCCTGGCCCTCGCGGCGGGGATGATGGAAGTCCAGACCCGGCCCCTCGGTCTATCCCTCGGCGACCGCTGCTGTCTCGCCCTGGCAGAACAGGAACGGGGGACCGTCCTGACCGCCGACCGAGCCTGGCTCAAGTGGAAGGGCAAGGCCAAGGTGGTGTGCATCCGCTAGCCTGTCTCCCGGAGGTCGCTCAAATGGAATAGCCCTGGCTGTCCACTTCCAGGGACTGCTGCCGGGCGGCGAGGTCGGCGAGGGTGGCGCCGCGGAGGACGCTGCGGGCGGCCTCGGTGCTGCGGGTCCAGAGCTCCCGAACGGCGCGGGCGCCGTGGGTGGCGTCCGGCGGCAGGCTGCCACTGCCGAGCCGGCCCTCCAGGGCCTCCAGCACCTCCAGGGCGGTGATGTGGCTGGGGTGCCGCGCCAGTTCGCAGCCGCCGCTGGGGCCCCGCTGCACCTTGACGAGACCGGCGGTCTTGAGGCTGCCCAGCAGCACCCGGAGGAACTTGGGGGGCAGGGCCTGGCGCTCGGCGATGGCGGCCACCAGCACGGGGCCGTGCCCCGCCCGCAGCGCCAGCTCCACCATGAACTGCAGCCCGTAGCGGCCCTTCGCCGAACCCTTCATCTGCCAACCTCCGCATTCAGGATATCGTAATACATAATAAAAACAATCAACAAACTTGACAATCTTAATTTCATTCCCATACTCCAGGATTCGGGTCCCCCGAATCCTGGAGCCAACCATGAGCCGTCCCACCGACCGCCCCAACCGCGTCGAGCACGCCTACGACCTGATCGGCTACACCCCTGTCGTGCGCCTGAACCGCATCGTGCCCAAGGGCTCGGCCAAGGTCTACGTGAAGCTGGAGAGCGCCAATCCCGGCGGTAGCGTGAAGGATCGCATCGCCCTCAACATGATCCAGGACGCCGAAGCCCGGGGTGTGCTGAAACCCGGCAACACGCTGCTGGAAGCCACCAGCGGCAACACGGGCATCGGGCTGGCCTTCGTGGCCGCCACCAAGGGCTACAAGATCACGCTGGTGATGCCCGACACCATGACCCAGGAACGCCGCGCCTTGCTGAAGGCCTACGGCGCCGCGCTAGTGCTGACGCCGGGCTCAGGGGGCATGAAGGCCGCCGTGGACAAGGCTCAGGAGCTGGCCGATGCGGAGCCGAACTACTTCCTGGTGCGCCAGTTCGACAATCCCGCCAACCCGGAAATCCACCGGCGCACCACGGCCCTGGAGATCCTGGAGCAGGTGCCGGAGCTGGACGCTTTCGTGGCCGGTGTGGGCACCGGCGGTACGGTGACGGGCGTGGGCGAAGTGCTGGCGGAGCAGAAGCCTGGCACCCTCGTCATCGCGGTGGAGCCCGAGACCTCACCCCTGCTCAGCACTGGCCAGGTGGGCCCCCACAAGATCCAGGGCATCGGGCCGAACTTCGTGCCCAGCATCCTGAACCGCAAGGCCTTCCAGCGCATCCGGCCCGTGGGTTACGATGATGCCATCGCCATCGCCCGCCGCCTGGCCCGGGAAGAGGGCCTGCTCTCGGGCATCAGCACCGGCGCCATCGTCTTCGCGGCCCTGGAAGTGGCCAAGGAACTGGGCGAAGGCAAGACCGTGGTGGCCATCCTCTGTGATACCGGCGAGCGCTACCTCACCCATCCCCTGTTCGCCGAGATCGACGGGCCGACGATCTGAAGAAGACAGGACAGGATTAACAGGATGAACTGATGGATTAACAGGATTCAAGAAGCGGCTTCGGGAGATCCCGGTCGCTATTCCTGTTGATCATGCTTTCAATCCTGCTAATCCTGTCTTCCCTTTTTCATGGGTCTCTGAGCGTGTCTATACTCTCGGGATCCTACCGAGGTGCCCATGACGATCGTCGCGCTGACACTGGCCACGCTGGGGCTCTATGCTCAGCCGCCGACCACCGCGATCGAGAAGGCCACTCCCTTCGAGCGGGCGGTGGTGCAGGAGATGAGCGACGCGCGGGTACGGCCCCGGGCCTACGCGAAATTTCTGCGGGAGTACCGGGGTTATTTCGAGGGGACTCTCTGGAAGCGGCCCGGGCGGACGCCGCTGCGCACGGAAGAAGGGCTGGCGGCCCTGGACGAGGCCATCGCCTTCCTGGAAGCCGCCCCGCCGGTGGGGCCCTTGCGGTTCAATGAGGGGCTGGCCTTGGCCGCCCGCCGCCACGCCCAGGACCTCGGCCCCCGGGGTGGCCTCGAGCATGTGGGGTCTGATGGTGCCCGCTTGTCGGCGCGCGTGAACCGGCTGGGCACCTGGCAGGGCATCATCGCGGAGAACATCGGCACCCTGGAGCAGGATGCCCGCCAGTTGGTAATTCAGTTACTGGTGGACGACGGCGTGCCCGAGCGGGGCCACCGCCACAACCTCTTCAACCCGGAGCTGCATCAGGCCGGGGTCGGCACCGCACCCCACCGGGACTACCGCACGGTGACCGTGATCGACTACGCATCAGGCTTCATCCTGAATCCCTGAGGCATTCCTGCTAGCCTGGGCCCATTCCTCGGGTGATGTGTGGTGATCTTTCTCGCGCGACTCGGCGCGCCGGTTCGCGGCTTCCTGGAATTCCTGGGCGACCAGGCGCACTTGGTGCTGCGGACGCTGCGCCACGCGTTGCTGTTGCGCGTGAACCAGCTGGCGGTGGTGGGCGGGCTGACCAAGCTGCAGATCCGCTTCACGGGCCTGGACGCCCTCTGGCTCATCGTCGGTACGGCCCTGCTGCTGGGGGCGGTGACCCTCATCCAGGCCTTCAGCCAGCTCTCGGGCCTGGGCGCGGAGAACTACATCGGCGTCCTCATGGTGCTGATCATCCTCCGGGAGCTGGGGCCCCTGCTCACGGCGGTGCTCATCATCGGCCGCAGGTCCACGGCCATCGCCGCGGAGCTGGGTTCCATGCAGCTGAACGGCGAAGTGGACGCCCTGGCGGCCCATGGCATCAACCCCTACCAGTACCTGCTGCTGCCCCGCTGGCTGGGGGTGCTGGTGTCGGTGTTCGCGCTGGTGGTCTGCTTCGACGCGGCGGCCCTGGCTGGCGGTTTCCTGGTGGCGAAGCTGAAGTACGCGGTGACCTTCGGGTTCTACATGGATTCTGTGCGACAGACGCTGTCCAACCGGGATTTCGTGGCCACTCTCCTCAAAGTGCTGCTGTTTTCCGGCGCCATCAGCTTCCAGGCCTGCCACTTCGGCCTGCGCATCCGGCGCAGCCAGACCGAGATTCCCCAGGCCGTCACCAAGACCGTGGTGTCGGCCCTGGTGGCGGTCTTCGCTCTGGACGGCCTCATCGCCGCCCTCTTCTACTTCTGAGTCGGGCGGACGCCATGATCGAACTCCGCGACCTCGCCCTGGCTGCCCCGGATGGCCGACCGTTATTGGCGGGACTGGAGCTTTCCGTACCGCCAGGCGGCAACCTCCTGGTGACTGGGCCCAGCGGCAGTGGCAAGACTTGGCTGCTGAAGGTGATCGCCGGTCTCGAGGCTCCCGCGGGCGGGCTGGTGCGCGTGGCCGGCCGCGCCATCTGGCCCGGAGACGGGGCCCTCGGCATGGCCGGGCGCGTGAGCGTGGGGTTCGCCTTCGCCTCCGGCGGGCTGCTGTCCAACCTCAGCCTGGCCGAGAATGTGGCCCTGCCCTTGCGGTTCCAGGGCCTGCCCACCACGGAGGTCCAGGCCCGGGTCAGGGCGGCCGTGACGCGCCTGGGGCTCAATGCAGTGGCCGCACTCCGCCCCCACGCCGTGAGCGGCTCAGCACGCAAGCACGCGAACCTGGCCCGGGTGCTGGCCCTGGCGCCCGCCCTGGTCCTTCTGGATGATCCGCTGGAAGGATTGGATGCCGCCGACCGCGCCATTGTCCGGGAACTGATCCAGGCCTGGTCCGTCGACGGCACCTGCACCCTGGTGATTGCCGCGGAGGAGGCTGATGCCTTCACCTCTCTGGAGGCGGAACGCCTCCAGCTTTCCTGCGCGTCGCTGGCTCTGGAGTCTTCATGAAATTCGAGAAGCAGGATGCCCGTCTCGGACTGCTGGTCCTGATCTCCGTGGCCCTCTTTCTAGGCCTGGTGGCCTACAAGAACGCCGGCGCTGTAACTGAGCGCAGCTATCCGCTGCTGGTGCGCCTCGACGAGATGGAGGGCATGACGCCGGGCACGGACGTGCAGCTGAAGGGCTACCGCGTGGGCGCGGTGCAACGCGTGGACATGCGGCAGGAGGGGAAGGACTACTCCTTCGTGGCCCGCATCGCCGTTCGCGAGGACATCAAGCTCTGGCGGGGCACCCGGGCCAACCTGGCACCCAAGGGCGTGGGCAGCGTGATGCTCGACCTGCGGCTGCCTGAGTTGGCGGAACGGACGGTGCTGCTGGTGGCCGGGGACGAAATCCCGGGCGATAGCGGTGTCTCCATCGGCGGCGTCCTGGAACGCGCGGACCACCTCCTGGCCAGCCTCAACGCGGGTGTGGATGGCCTCCGCGCGCGCATCGAGAAGAAGGGCTTGGGCGATGTGCTGGACCATCCCGCCATCCGGCAGGCGCTGGCGTCCCTGGACGGCACCCTGCGGGAATTCCAGGCCCTGGCCAAGGACAGCCGCGGCCTGGTGGGCCA
This sequence comes from Holophagales bacterium, assembly GCA_038236735.1. GTDB lineage: Bacteria > Acidobacteriota > Holophagae > Holophagales > Holophagaceae > Geothrix. The sequence continues at coordinate 9,010 of JBBRZL010000093.1, forward strand.
CGCGGACCAGAGCATGGGCGGGGCGGACAAGGCCTTGGCCTCCCTGGACCAGAGCCTGACCACGGTCCGCGGGCTTCTGGAGAAGCGGGGCCCCGAGCTGGACCAGATCCTCGTGAGCCTGGCCGCCACCCTCAAGCAAACCGAGGCCGCCCTGGGCCGCTTCAACGCCGAACAGTCCCCCGAACTGGAGCAGAGCCTCAAGAGCCTGCGCCGCTCCCTGGCCTCCGTGGAGGAGCTGCTGGCCCTCCTCAAGCAGAAGCCCAGCCGCGTGGTCTGGGGCACCCCCAGCGACGCCGAGCGGGAGCGGGCGAGGAAGGCCCTGGAGGCGGAAAAGCAGGCCCCACCCAAACCCTGATGGCCGGGGCGATCCAGGTCGAGGCCGAACCCTTGAGAGGCACCGTGAAGCCCATGTCCACCGAAACTGAAATCGCCACCTTCCTGGCCAAATATACGCCGGAGATCGCTGCGCAACTGCTCGGTGCGCGGGTGAAGCTGCAGGCGCTCTTCCCGCAGGGGTTCGAGCTGGTCTACGACAACTACAATGCGCTTGTCTTCTGTTTCAGCCCCACGGACCGCGCCTCGGAGGCCATCCTGTCGATTGCCGGCTACCCTAGGTGGATCACCCTCTTCTTCGCCAAGGGCCGGACCTTGCAGGATCCAGCGGGCCTCCTCCAGGGCACCGGCAGCATCATCCGCAGCCTCCGGCTCGACTCGCCCGCAGACCTCGACCGTCCGGAAATCCGGGCGTTGATTACCCAGGCGATCCAGCCCCATTTGCCAGCACTTGCAACCGCCCCGCCGCTGCACACCCTCCTCAAGTCCATCTCCGCCAGCCAACGCCCGCGCCGTCCACCGGCATCCTCAACGAGAAGCGCGGGCGCTCGGCTGGCCAAGGCTCGCAAGTGAAGCAGTTATCCATGCGGCACTGGCTCTGACGCCAACTCTTCGCAGCAACTGCCTGCCCGCACTGAGCCCGAACGGCCGATAGTGTCCGTGAGTGAGGTCGCCGGGGCGCGCATCGCGATGGTGGACAACAGCAAGCTGGTGTGGGTTTTGGTCGAGGTGGCCATCGCGCAGGGGTGACCGGCAGGAGGGCCAGCAAGCTGGGAATGAACGACATCGGGGGGCCTCCTTGGCGTGCAGCTGGGACGGAACGGCGGGTCTATTTTCCGAATAAAACCCTGGGCGCGCACTATTCATCCCTAGGTTGCATTTGCCGATACCAGGACTGTCTGCACGCTTCTGACGAGCCACTCCGTAATGACCCCTGTTGCCTTCCCCTCCAGAGCCCCCCGCTGGCTGCGCGTGACCCTGGTCGGGGTATCCGGGGCCTTGGCGAGCCTGTCGGCGCTGGGCACACTCATCGGCTCGACCGAACTCGCGACCCTGGGCTGGGGCTTGGTACCCATGTCGCCCATCGTCGTGGGGCTGCTTCTCCTACTGGTGGCCGCCCTCCTGCTGCGCGAGGCGGGCCCCGACTCACGCACTGATTCGCGCCGGTTCCGGAGGCTAGCCATCGTGCTGGCATTGATCGTGGCCTGGCTCTGCCTGGGTTTGCTGGCGGGCCATGCCACCGGCGACCCGTGGCTGGAACGGCAGTTGACCCTGGGGCGTCCGCAGGTCCAGTTCACTTCGATCCTGACGGTGGTCGCCTTGCTGGGCGCGGCCCTCTCGGCCTTAATCCACTGGTGGTCGCTGGCGCCGGGATGGTGGGATCGACAAGGTGCCGCCGTGCTGGCCCTGTTCCCTCTGGCAATCAGTACCGCGGTGCTCATCAGCTATGCTGGCGGCGCCCCGCTGCTGTCTGGCACCGACCGGATTCCCATGGCCCTGCCATCGGCCCTGAGCGCCGGGCTGCTGGGTGGTTCCCTGCTGCTGGCCGCGGGCTTGGATACCTGGCCCCTGAGGGCTTTCAATCGCAGGCTGCAGAAACAGAGCGGTACGGCCAGGGGCTTCACGCTGCGACTGATCTGGCTCTTCCTGCTGCTGGTGGCGCTGGTCATCACCGGCGGCTCGTTCTACCTGCGCGGACAGATCCGGCAGGCGCAGCAGGCGATCCAGACGGAGCTGACCATCATCGCCGACGCCAAGGCCCGCCAGATCGCGGCCTGGTGGGGCGAACGACGGGGTGATGCAGCGGGCATCCTCCACGCCCAGCTCATCCAGGGACAGCTGCAGAAGTTCCTGGCGGGTGCCTCGACGGCCCCTGCCGGGGATGTGCGCGTCTGGATGGAGGGACTGCAGAAGGGTTTTTACCATCGCGTGGTGCTCTTCGATGGGCAGGGCCGACTGCGCCTCTCGGTCCAGTCGGCAGGCACGGCTCCCGTCGAAGACATGGATCCGGCCGAAATTCAGGCGGCCCTGGACGCGCAGGAGGTCCTGGTGCGCGACCTGCACCGGAATCCAAGCCGGGACAAGATCTACCTGAGCCTGTGGGTGCCCATCGGCGCCCGGGCCGGAGGCAAGGCCGCTGGGGCGCTCCTGCTGATGCTGGATCCCCACGCCTTTCTCTATCCCCTCCTCCAGGCTTGGCCTACCCCCAGCCCCAGCGCCGAGACTTTGCTGATGCGGCAGGAGGGTAGCGACATCCTCTACCTGAACGACCTCAGGCAACGCCCGGGTTCGGCCCTGCGTCTGAGGCTGCCCATGGCCTCGGCTGCCATGGCGCCCTCCATCCGCTCTACGGTGGGGCTGGGCGGCCTGACCGAGGGCCTCGACTACCGCGGCGTGCAGGTGCTGGCCACGCTGCGCCAGGTCCCGGACACGGCCTGGTCCGTGGTAGCGAAGGTCGACACGGCCGAAGTCTACGGCCCTCTGCGGCGCACGGTGTGGACCACCGGCATCGCCCTGCTGGGATTGGTGGCTCTGCTGGGAGCCGGCCTGGTGCTCTTCCTCTGGCATCACGACAAGGACATGCTGCGCCGGCAGCTGCGCCTCTCCGAGCGCTTCCAGACGCTCATGAACGAAGCCAATGACATCTTCCTGGTGCTAGATGGCGAGGGCCGCATCCTGGAGGCCAACGCCCGGGCCGTGGAGCACTATGGATACGACCTCAAAGAGCTCCTTCGACTGGGCATCGCGGACTTGCGCACCGCTGAATGCCGGGGAGAAGTGAACGGCATGCTCGCCCAGGTCAAGGCCTCGGGAGCCGACCGCTTTGAAACCAACCACCGCCGCAAGGATGGCGGCACCTTCCCGGTGGAGGTCAGTACCCGAGCGCTGAAGTTGGATGGGGAACTGCGGCTGATCAGCTTCGTACGGGATATCAGCGAGCGTCGCGAGCAGGAGCGGGAGCTGCGGCGGATGACCCAGCTTTACCTCGCCCTCAGCCAGGTGAACCAGGCCATCGTGTGGTCACCCGACCGGCAATCGTTGCTCGAAAAGATCTGCGAGGTGCTGGTGGAGTTCGGGCATTTCAGCATGGCGTGGGTCGGCTGGAATGACCCACTGTCCCGGCAGGTCTCCGTGATCGCAAGGTATGGCGACAGGAAGGGCTACCTGGAGCGCATCCACGTGGAGAGCGGGGACTCGCCCCTGGCCCAGGGGCCCGTGGGTCAGGCGATCCGGCAAGCCTGTCCCTGCATCGTGAACGATTTTCTGCACACTCCCGGCACCGAACCCTGGCGCGAGGCTGCCGCCGATTCCGGCTATGCCTCCTTGGCCTCGTTCCCGATCCGGCAGGCGGGCGAAGTGGTCGGCGCCATCACAGTCTATGCGGCCGAGAAGGACTTCTTCGGTACCCAGGAGGCCGCCCTCATGGTGGAGGCGGCCGGGGATGTCTCCTTCGCCCTGGATCATCTGGCGGGTGAAGCCCGCCGCCGCAAAGCTGAGGCCGCGCTGGTGGAGAGCGAGCGCTCTCTCACCGAGGCCCAGGCGGCAGGCGGTATCGGGACCTATACCTGGTTCATCCAGGAGGACCGCTGGCAGAGCAGTTCCTTCCTGGATCAGATCTTCGGCATCGACGCGGAGTATGCCAGGGACCTGAATGGTTGGATGAACCTTGTGGCGCCGGAATTCCGCGAAAACCTGGTGGCCTACGTCGCAGGCATCATTGCGCGGAACGAGTCCTTCGATCTGGACTACCCGATCCTTCGGGCCGCGGACGGGGTGCCCCGCTGGGTTCACGGTCAAGGAGCACTCCAATGGGATGCCGAAGGGAATGCGGTCGCCCTCGTTGGCACCATCCAGGACATCACCGAGCACAGGTTGGCCGAACGGCACCTGAAGAAGGTCCAGGTGGCCCTGGAGCAGTGCCCGCTGTCCATCATGATCACGGACCCAGCGGGCACCATCGAATACGTCAACCCCGCTTTTTCGGAAGTGACGGGGTACACAGCCGAGGAGGCCATTGGCCGGAATCCCAGGTTCCTGAGATCCCCGAATACGACGCACGAGTTCTATCTGGACATGTGGGCCACGCTCACCAGTGGCAAGGCCTGGCTAGGCGAATTCGAAAACCGGAAGAAGGATGGGAGCCTGTTCTACGAAAGGGCCACCCTGGCACCGGTCTGGGACGAGGACGGAGCCGTCACCAACTACATTGGCATCAAGGAGGACATCACCCAGGCCAAGCAGGAAAAGGTGGAGCGGCTGGCCCTGGAGGCCCAGCTGCACCAGTCGCAGAAGCTGGAAAGCCTGGGTAGCCTGGCCGGCGGCGTGGCCCATGACATGAACAACGTGCTGGGCGCCATCTTGGTATTGGCCTCCACCCTGCGCGAGGCGGAAGATGCCGCCTCCCCGGTTGCGAAGAAGCTCGACACCATCGCGAATGCCTGCCTGCGGGGCCGGGGCGTGGTCAAGGGCCTGCTCTACTTTGCCCGCAAGGATCTCGAGG
>JBBRZL010000094.1:0-13607 GCA_038236735.1 Holophagales bacterium
AGAATGCCGGCCACGGCGCTGTAGGGATCCAGAGTGCGGTCGGCGATGCCCTGGAGGGCTGCCTCCAGGCGCTCGGGTCCGGCCTGGGCCTTGGCCCGGCGCACGGCGGCCTCGGCCAGCAGCGCGTCGAAGCGGAGGCGGGCCCGCTCCCGGGCCTTCCGGGCCAGGCCCCCCTGTTCCCGCAGCCAGAGTCCGTGTTCCCGCAGCTTCGACAGCAGCTCCGGTACGCCCTCACCCTGTTGGGCCACGGTGCGCAGCACCGGTGGATCCCAGCCCTGGGGCATGGCCAGCGATTTCATGGCCTCCACCTCCCGCTCCACCTGGTCGGCGCCGTCGCGGTCGGCCTTGTTGATGATGAAGAGGTCGGCCACCTCCATGATTCCGGCCTTGATGGCCTGGATCTCGTCGCCCATGCCCGGTACCAGCACCACGCAGCAGGACTGGACACAACTCACCACGTCCACCTCGTCCTGGCCCACGCCCACGGTCTCGACGATCACGGTGTCGAAGCCCGCGGCGTCCAGCAGATCGATGGCGTCCTGGGTGGCCCGCGCCAGCCCGCCCAGGGCCCCACGGGTGGCCATGCTCCGGATGAAGATGCCGGGTTCTGCGGCGATGCGCTGCATGCGGATGCGGTCCCCGAGAATCGCCCCGCCGCTGAAGGGCGAGGTGGGATCCACGGCCAGGATGCCCACCCGCTGGCCTTCGGCCAGCAGGACCCGGGCCAGCCGGTCCGTGAGGGTGCTCTTGCCGGCGCCGGGGGAACCCGTGATGCCGATCACGGCTGCCCGTCCCAAGTGAGGCCACAGGCGGGCCATGAGCTCCCGGGCGCCAGGGTGGCCGTTCTCCATCCAGGAAATGGCCCGGCCCAGGGCCCGGGCCTCACCGCGGCGAAGGGGCTCCAGGAGGTCGGCAACGATGGACATGCGCCCAGGATGCCAGACCCGGGGCCCGGCCAAGGCATGGGAATGCCCCCGCGCGGGACGAGTGCTCGCCGCCCATGCCGGGATGGGGTACCCTGATCCTTCGGCCCCGGCCGCACTGGAAGCGTCGCGATGACCAAAGGGCCCAAATCATTGAACGATCCCGCGACAGGGGATGCGGTTCCGGCCCCGAAGCCCGCGCCCGTTCTGCTCACCAAGCGGGCCCCGGTCGCCCCGCCAGACCCCAAGGCCCCCCGGGAGAAGATCTGTTCCGAATGCGGCATGCACTTCCGCGTGGAGGCGGGCCAGAAGTTCTACCTGTGTCCGGACTGCTACCGGCGCTCCTTCGTCTACAAGCGCAATGGTGGCAAGGACACGGCCCGGATCCTCACCCACATCACCTGCGCGGCCTGCGGCGCCACAGAGTACCTGCCCTTCGTCCCGGATGACCCCTCGAAGGCCCTCTGCCGGACTTGCTTCGCCAAGACCCGGCCGGAACCAAAGCCCGCCCCCAGACATCCACATCGATAGTCCATTGAGGTTCTCCATGCGTCCATTCGTCCTCCCCATCCTGTTGGCCACCACCCTCCTGCCCGCGCAGACGTCCGCCAAGCCAGCCCAGTCCTCGAGCCCGAAGGCCACGGCCAAGGCCTCGGCCAAGGCCCCCGCCAAGGCCACTCCCGAGGCGGAAGCCGCGCGCCAGGCGCTGCGCCAGACCCTCAATGCCGTGGATGCCGGCTGGTTCGGGCAACCCTACCAGGGCGTCTCGTCGGTCCAGATGCAGGGGACCCTGGGCATCGCCCTCAGTGGCGCGGCCGTCAACCAGAAGGTGGACGCCCTCAGCCAGGGGCAGGTCGCCGGCAACAGCCAGGGCGGCCAGGCCAACCTCCGGGTCAAGGGCACTTACTTCGCCAACGGCGACTTCAAGACCGACCTGGCCGGGGATTTCGGCACCATCCTCTACACCCGGCGCGGCAACCGCGGCTTCATCTACAGCAAGGAACAGAACGCCTACACCACCCGCGTCGATCTGCCCCCCTCCGACGCCCCGACCACCTACATGTCCTGGTTCCGCCAGACCCTCAATGACATCAAGGCCGTCTACATCGACGCCCCGACCTTCCAGGCCAAGCTGGCCGGCGAGGAAACCAGTGGCGGCCGCACGCTCCAGCGGCTCATCTTCACGGCGCCCACCCAGCCCTGGGACGCGAAGAAACGCGAACAGAGCATGGCCCAGAGCCTGGGCTTCTGGAAGCGCGGCAAGCTGGAAGTCGCCGTGGACAAGGCCACCAGCCAGCCCCAGTGGCTCGACTTCCGCAACGACGAGCAGGGCGTCCACACCCGCATGGAGTTCAGCTACGCCGCCGGTGGCAAGGTCCAGTCCATCAACATCGCCAACAGCAGCCGCGGCTTCGAAGGCCCGGGCTGGCTGCGGATGGGCTATGGCGGCGATGGCCTCATGTCCAACGTGGCCGGCGAGCTGGCCAGCCAGGACAAGAAGATTTCCTTTGCCATGGATCTCGCCTGGTCCAAGACCCGCACCACCGCCGATATCGCCGCCATCCCCCCCGCCGGAGCCACCAAGCGCGGTCGCGAGGAAATGGAGACCCAGCTCGTGGTGGGCCTGGCCGGCAAGATCTTCGACCTCCAGCGCGCCGGCCTGAACCTCCGCAGCGTCGCCATCAGCGGCAAGTAGCGGCTACACTGAACCCATCGGAGCGTGGCGCAGCCTGGTAGCGCACCTGCTTTGGGAGCAGGGGGTCAAGAGTTCGAATCTCTTCGCTCCGACCAAAAATAAGGGGCCGTTCGGCCCCTTATTTTTGGTCGGAAAAGCACGAAGAGATTCGAACTCTTGAGTGGGATCGCGGAGTCAGCGCGGGGCGCTGTCGGGAGCGAGACCGGCGGCTGGCGTAGCCAGACGCAGTTCGAATCGCGATGGGTGTTTCGATTTCAAGTACGGGGGATCGCCCACCATCAGCCAGGGCCGCAGGGGAACCGGGGCGCTGTCGGGAGCGAGACCGGCGGCTGGCGCAGCCAGACGCAGTTCGAATCGCGTCGCTCCGACCAGCGTGAAACCTGGATCCTGATTATTGGCGAGCCTCAGCCACGGTTCTGGCGGCAAGAGTGGCGGCTTGCAGCGGGCGGTCCATCTCCGAATCACCGAGGCCGAAGCCGCTCGGTTGGAGGCCTACGCCGAACGACTAGCCGCCGAACGGAAGTCTAAGGTGACGGTGTCCGAGGCTGTGCGGGATTTGATGGCCAAGGGGCTTGAGAAGGATCAGAAGCCCTGGGCAGCTGCATTGAAAAGCCTCTCCTTTGTGTCCTGGGAAGGTGGGAAACCAACCATTCCCCGGCCCGTAGGTGCTCCTGAGGGCAAGGCGCTTTCGGCCATCGTGCTCGAAGTTCGTGCGGATCGGCGGTGATCCTCTACCTCGACACATCCGCGTTGGTGAAGCTCCTTCGGGTCGAACAAGGGTCCGAGTCCGTGTGGGAAGTGTCGGAGCGGGCACAGGCATTGGCCGCATCAAATTTGGCCGGGATTGAATTCCATTCGGCCTTTGCCCGATTGCTGCGGGAGGGCCTGTCCAGCGAGGAGGTTCGGACTTCGTTGGTGGAGTTCGAGGAATTATGGAGCGGGATGGCCCAGGTCCAAATGGATCGTGCCGTGGATGCTGCTTGCGGGCTTTGCCTGAAACATCCACTTCGGACACGGGAGGCGATTCACCTGGCTGCGGCCCTTCTCCTGCGGGAAGAAGGCGGGCTCGAAGTCGTGTTCGCGTGTGCCGACGGACGCCTGCGTGAGGCCGCCGCAGCAGAGGGGTTCCGGCTGGTCTGAGTTGGGCCAGAAGCAGGCCCGTTTAAGCTGAGGGTCGCCGATAATCAGGACCTGGATTTATTGAGTAAGGCCCGGCACCCGCCGGGCCTTACTTCTACCAAACTTCCACCAAAGGAGGTGCCCTAGCCGCGACCCGGTCCGGATCAGCCAGGAAGCTGCCGAAGCTCCTTCCGGTGTCCGTTTTCGAGGGAATCGAGCTTCGGTGGGCCCTTACGCGCGAGGACGGCACGATCCCGAAGGATGCCTTCTAACCCGCTGCCATTGTTTGACTTTTAACCAGACCCTGGTGATAGGATATAAGGATAATATCAATCCGACCAGGAGGGGGTCCGCATGCGAATGGTCAAATTAGGTGCTTTACTCGCGCTTTCTTTGGGGCTGGTCCCGCCTGGGGCCCTGGCCGCTGCGCCCCCCACGTCCGGCACCAAGACCGAGGTCACCCTGCCGAAGCCTGGCGCCAAGGTGCCCCTGGGCAAGGACCATTACTTTGTTTATGGCTTCACCCAACCACCCAAGCTGGGCAACGCCATCATGAGGGTGGAGATCTTCACCCTGAACGGACAGCGGGATCGCTCCTTCACCGTCCACGGGGATGCCGACATGCCCTCCATGCGGGGTGCCCACAGCAGCGGCTCCAAGCCCTTCGTCCTTTCTGCAAAGGGGGCCTACCTGCTGCCAATGCAACTGGTGATGCCCGGCGACTGGGAGGTCAAGCTCTCCTTCGAGAAAAATGGAACCACGGTGCTCCTCGGCCTCTACCAATTTGATCTCTAGGGAGCGGCCACACGATGACCACAGTTGCCACGCGCAGGCCCTGCTTGCTGGGCCTGAAGGCCCTCCTGCTGCTGCCCCTCGCAGCCATCACCGCCCCCCTGTCAGCGGCCATCAGCTGTGAATTGAATTACCCGGCGGCGGATGTGGCCCGGCTCTTCCCGGAATCCACCCGTTTCAAGGCCGTCTACTTCTCCTTCGCCGGCCGCGGCGGCGACCCCTTGCTGCGGAAAGTCGAAGCGCGGCTTGGGGGCATGCCCGCGCTCTACGCGCCACTGGACGTCCCCTACGTGGTCTACGAGATCTACAAGGGCGATGAGCTGATCGGCTACGTCCATGGCGTGAACCAGAAGGGCCAGTTCGGGGTTCTGGAGGTGTTCGTCTCCCTGAACCTGGAAGGCCGGATCAAGGCCTTCTACCTGCAGCGAATCGCGGGCCAGTGGGCGAACAAATTCACGGCCCGCAAGTTCGGCCAGCAGTTCGTCGGGCTGACCCTCAAGGATTTCGGGCCCTACAACCTGCTTACGGGCAAGGGCACCGGCAAGGTCGCCAGCATTACCAATCCCGCCCCGGAAGCCGTCACCGATTTCTTCGGCCTCCTGCGAGCCGTGAACAAGAACCTCATCCTGATGGATGAATTCTTCTACTCCGTCGCCAAGAACAAACCATGATCAGCAAGTTTCAGATCGCCGCCAAGAACCTCCTGCGCAAGCGAGTCCGCACTTTCCTCACCCTGGTGGGCATCGTGCTCTCGTCTTGGGTCCTGGTGAGCCTGCTGGGGTTCAACCGCGGCTACGAACAGGCCCTCAACCGCGACATCGACAACATGGGCTACCAGATCATGGTCATGGCCAAGGGCTGCCCCTACGAGGCGGCCACGATGATGCTCCAGGGTGGGGCGGGGCTCCGCTACATCGAAGAGGACGTCGCGAAGTCCATCACCGAGAAGCCGGGAGTGGACAAAGTCACCCCAATCCTCATGCAGGCCTTCTTCGATCCCAACAAGGGGGATGGCGGCGGCATTGCAGGCTACTACGGCATCGATATCGCCACCTTCCCCGAGATGAAGCCCTTTTTGCGCTTCCACAAAGGGGGCTGGTTCCATGACCCCTCGGCCGACGAAGCGGTCCTGGGCTACGAGGCGGCCGAGTTGGAGCAGCGCGAGGTGGGGGACATGATCCTGGTCCCCGAGAAGAATGTCCCGCTGAAGGTGGTGGGCATCCTCACCCGCACGGGAACCCAGGACGACGGCACCATCTTCGTCCCCCTGAAGACCCTGCAGCGGATCTCCGGGCTCGACAAGATCACCACCATTGGTATCAAGGTGAGGAAGGACGCCGACATCGCCAAGCTCGAAACGGCGCTGTACCAGCTGCCCGATATGCAGGTGGTGAGCTTCAGCCAGGTGAAGCAGACCATCATGAAGCTCATTGCCACCGCGCGGGTGATGGTGCTTTCCATCGCCGTCATCGCCCTGCTGATCGCCATGGTGGGGGTGGTGAACACCGTGCTCATGTCCGTCCTGGAGCGCAAGCACGAGATCGGCATCCTGAAGACCATGGGCGCCATGCCTGGCGATATCTTCCGCCTGATCTGGACGGAAACCCTCCTCCTGTGCACCTGCGGTGGCATCGTGGGGATCGGGCTGGCGCTCGGGCTCGCGCGACTCTCCGGCCTCCTGGTCCGCCGGGTCCTCCCCTACGCGCCGGGTGGCGAGCTGGTGGCCATCGACCTCCGGTTGTCCTCCCTCACCCTCCTGATCATCATCGTCGTGGGCCTGCTCAGCGGTGTGTATCCGGCCTGGAAGGCGGGCCGGATACGCCCCTTGGATTCCATCCGGGGGGACGGCTGATGACCGGTACTGATATCGCGCTCGAAGCGCGGAACCTCACCCGCATCTACGGCCGTGGGAGCGAAGAAGTCCGTGCCCTGGACGGCGTGTCGCTGCGGATCCGCAAAGGTGAATTCGTGTCCTTCATGGGACCTTCGGGCTCGGGGAAGACGACCCTGGTGAACCTGCTCGGCTGCCTGGAGAATCCCACCTCGGGAGAGCTCGACCTGGGCGGCAGACGGATCTTCGGGGATGGGAATGTCCTCAGTGAGCGCGACCTGACCCTCATTCGCCGCGAGGTGTTCGGCTACATTTTCCAGAGCTTCTACCTGATCCCCACCCTCACCGTGCGGGAGAACGTGGCTCTGCCCCTCGCCTTCTACCGCAAGCCAGGCGTAACTGGAGAGGTGGAATCCCTCCTGAGCCTGCTGGGCATGGAACATCGGATGGACCACCTCCCCGGGCAGATCTCGGGTGGCGAGATGCAGCGGGTGGCCATCGCCCGGGCCCTGGTCAACCGGCCGGAGATCCTGCTCGCCGATGAGCCCACGGGCAATCTGGATACCAAGCGGACGGGGGAGATCGGCGAGATCCTGCAGGAACTCAATCAGCGCCGGGGCCTCACCATCGTCATGGTCACGCACAACCCAGACCTCGGCAGGCTGGGCGGCAGGCACATCGAGATGCGGGACGGCCAGGCCTACGAAGGTTGAGGATGAGCCCCGCTACGCGGTCACCAACCAGCGCACAGGCAGTCCCCAGCAGGTGATCCCCTGAACCGAGTCAGCGAAGGGCCGAGCTGGTGGGGCCAGCGACCGCCTTCACCGGCTTCAGTTGCCAGCTCCGAAGCGATGTCCTGTGCTGTGGGCGAGGTTGCGGGGCTGCCGCTGCTGCTGTTCTGCGACCGGTGGGGCCTGCGGGAACCTGGTGCTAGGCTTGAGTCCTCTTGGGAGCCTTCCTGATGCGTGCTCTGCTGTGCTTGATGTGTCTCTCCCTGGTGGCCCAGGGGCCGCCAACACTGAATCAGAGTGTGATCCAGGCCCTCCCCGAACTGCCCCTGCCGAAACCATCGTCGGCCAGTTCCAGTCCGCTGAAGGAGGTCATCCGTGTGGACCTTCCGGCGGAGGAGGTGGGCACTCCCGAGGCGCTGGCGCAGACGCTCTATGCCTTCATTTCGGGCCCCGCGGGCAAGAAGCGGGACGTGGACAAGATCCGCAGCCTCTTCCACCTCCAGGCCCGGGTCATGGTGGTAGCGCGTCATCCCGAGAAGGGTTTCTTTCTTCGCCCCCTGGAACTGGAGGCCTTCCTGGCGTTCGCTGCGCCTCAGTGGGAGAAGACTGGGTTCTTCGAGCAGGCCACTGGGCTCTCGGTCCAGAAGCAGGATGGACTCGCCCAGGTGTGGTCCCCGTACGAGATCCGCCTTACTACCGATGGACCGGTGCAGTACACCGGCATCAATGCCCTGCAGTGCGGCTGGGATGGCAAGCGCTGGTGGATCACCCACCTCGAGTTCCAGAGCACCGCCACCCAGGCGCTGCTCACCGGGGCCAGTGAGTCTAAAAAATAGGCGCGGCGCCGGGCCTGCTGGTCAGAGCCTCAGCAGAAACAGGGCCATCCTGAGGCCCGTCATGAGGGTAGAAACCTTGGCCAGGCTGAGGACGGTCCAGGTGAGCCGAGCCTGAAGAACAGGCCGGGTGGGCGTTTGCAGCCGTGAACTTTTTGCCCAGCCGGGTCGGTTCTGGAATACCCCAGGCAGGATTCTTCATTCGCAGGTAATCTTTGTTGGGACGGGAACCAAACCGAGGGGACATGGTAGCTGAACGGAAGCACAGGCTGGTGATCGCGGAGGACCACACGATCCTGCGGGAGGGACTCCGGTCCCTCATGCTGGCGATGCCGGACCTGGAGGTGGTCGGTGAGGCCACCGATGGCCGGGAGGCCGTCCGCTGCGCTGAGACACTGCAGCCGGACCTGATGCTGCTGGACCTGTCCATGCCCCGCTCCAGCGGGCTGGAAGCCCTGAAGGAGATCAAGCGGGTCAGCCCCGCCACCAAGGTCCTGATCCTGACCGTGCACAAGACCGAGGACTACGTCTTCACGGCCCTGCAGGCCGGGGCGGACGGCTACATGCTCAAGGATTCCACCGCCGCAGAACTGATGCACGCGGTGAGGAGTGTCCTCAACGGAGAGCGGTACCTGGCCCCGGCCATCGCCAACACCGTGGTTTCAGGCTATCTCGGGGCGAAGGACCCTACGGCGCTGCGGCCCAGTTTCGACGAGCTGACCACGCGGGAGCGGGAAGTCCTGAAGCTCATTGCCGAAGGCTATCGCACCAAGGACATGGCCGAGTACCTTTGCATCAGCCCCAAAACCGTCGAAAAGCATCGGGCCAACCTGATGGATCGGCTTCAATTGCGAACCGTCTCAGCCCTGACGATCTATGCCATCGAAAAGGGCCTGCTCACGAGGTAGATTCCTCCACTATTGGCCAACTGGCCGTGACCATGGTGCCCTTTCCTGGTGAGGAGGTGAGCACCAGGCAGCCCCCGAAGAGCTCGGCCCGTTCCCTCATCGAGGCAAGCCCAAACCCGCCGCGGCCCGCCGTCCTGCGGTTGTCGCCGAGGTTGAACCCCACGCCATTGTCGCTGATGACCACCTGGAGTTCACCCAGGATCATGCGCAGGGCCACCATGACCTTGTCCCCTTGGCTGTACTTGGCGGCATTGTTCATGGCTTCCTGAATGATCCGGAAGATGCTGATCCTGAGAACCACAGGAACCTCGACCTCCTCGATCTCGATCAGCCGCTCCACCTCGATGTGGGGGTAGGTGCTCTGGAATTCCCGGGTGAACCAGGCGATGGTGGCGACCAGGCCGAGGTCGTCAAGGGTGGAGGGGCGCAGGGCCATGGAAATGCGGCGCACCTCCTCCACCGCGGATTGCAGGACGGGGATTACGGCCCGAAGGGACCGCTCCTGCTGCTCACCTGCATCCATATCCAGGGACCGTTCCACCATGAATTTGACGGCGCTGAGGGACTGCCCAAGGCTGTCATGCAGCTCACGGGCCACCCGCTGACGCTCACTTTCCTGGGCGGTCAGCAGCCGTGCCGACAGCCGGTGCAGGGTTTCCCTCGACTCCCGAAGCGCTGTCTCAGCCTTGTGCTTTTCGGTGCTGTCCTGGATGTTGCCGAGCAGGGCCGGAACGCCGTCAAAGTTGATGAGAGCCGTGCGCCCGGTGATCCAGCGGGTATTGGCATTCGGCGTGATGATCCGGCACTCGTAGTCCTGCAAGGCGCCGATCCCTGCCAGGCGCTTGCGCCAGAGATCACTCACCATGTCCAAGTCGTCCGGGTGGATGATCGCCTCGAGGGTCAGCCCGGGCAGATCGGCAGGGGTCCTGCCGATCATCTGGAAAAACCGCTGGTTGCCGAAAGTCAGCAGGCCCTTCTGATACATGAAGATGCCAATGGGAGAGTTCTCGACCACCGTGCTGTATTTCTCTTCGGAGGCCCGGATGGCGGCTTCGGTTTTCTTGCGATCAGTGACATCGACGAAAGTATAGACAAAGCCGGCTGCGGAGCCGTCCTTCCGCCAGATGGTCGATGAGGTCATGAAGGCGGGGAAGTGGGTTCCATCCTTGCGGATGGCGTTCACCTCGCCCGACCAGCCCTTTCCGGAGCCCATTCCTGACAGCCCGGTCCGTGCCGCCTCCGCGGTAAAGCCGGTGATCTTGGCAAGAGTCTCCTCCCGGACCTCGTCCCTGGTCCAGCCGAATAACGACTCCGCGAACAGGTTCCAGTAGAGGATGACGCCGCCCTTGCCGGTGGCGATCACGGCCTGCCGCACCACCGCCAGCAGACCGGCCTGGAACTGGATGTGGGAATCAGCCTTGGTCCGCTCCTCCAGCTCAGCTTGGGTACGCGCCTCCGAGTCTTGTCGCAGGAACTCGTTGGTGAGCTCCATTTCTCTCAGGTCCTGCTCGACCTTCGCCTTGGCGAAAAGGTGGTTCACCATCGGTTTGACCAGCAGGAAGTAGATGCAGGGGAGGCATACCAAGATGAGCGTGCCTGAGTCCACGAACGCCATGGTGAGGTGGTCATTCCCGAACAGCGGTTCCAGCGCCACCATGACGATGAGTTCAATGATGGTGATGATCGCCGATGCGATCAGCAGCGACCGGATGAGGGACCGCTTGCTCTGATCAAGGCCACTGACAATCGTTCCAGAACTGGCCGGGGGGATCGACTGGGAGGATAAGGCGGTGGGGGTGGGGGTGGGGCGCACAGGACTGCTCCGCAGATCCATGACTCACTAGCGGATGTCGATGAGATCCACTTCAAAGATCAGAATCGAATCCAGAGGAATGTCCGTCCTTGCTTCACCGGCGGAGTACCCGAGTGCGGGGGGCACGCGCAGGAGGCGCTTGCCGCCCTTTTTCATGGTGGCAATGCCTTCATCCCAGCCAGCAATGACGCGGCCCACCCCGATGGGAAAGCTCGCCGGATAGCCGCGCTTCCGGGTGTCAAGAATCGTTCTGCCCTTCCTGCCACCCTCCTCGATCCAACCCAGCACCTCGACGACGCAGGTTTGAGTCAGGCGCGGGTTAGCCCCTTCGCCTTCCTTCAGATCCTGAATGCCCAGCCCACTGGGGGTGAGAGTGAAGGCCGGCTTGGGCTCCGGCCGGGCGGCTCCCGCAGTCCCAAGCTTGGGGGGCGCGCAGGCGATCAGGGCGCCGAGAATCAACAGGGGCAAACAGGCCGACAACAGGCGCACAGAGCATCTCCTGGAGAGTGATTTGGTTTAGCCTAGCAGGCCCCTGGTCTTGGCTGAAGGTTTGCGCCCCCTTGGCAGGCAGGCGTGCTCGCGCTTCGATTCCCATCCTTTCATTTGCGTTGGTTCATGGTGTGATGTAAAAACACAGTTCGTCGATTCTGCGGCGTGCTGGATCGAGCCATCCTAGACGGCGGTATTCTGGAGAACAGAGCATGCGGCGAGGCACCTGGGCGTCCACCCTGATGATTTGTGGCTGGCCGACTGCCTGCTCCAGCACCCGGTCGGCCCAGTCCCCGGCCCTCCGCAAACGCAGCCTCGCAACCTGTACCCTGCCGGACGTGACCCCATGAACCAGTCCGCCGCGAGCCACCGGCCCCTGCTTGGCGCTGTGCTGGGCCTCATCCTCACCCTCTCCCTTGCGGCCGCGCCCCCCCAGGCCCAGGCGCCCAAGCAGGCCAAGACGGTGGCGGGCTTGCCCGAGGAGAAAGCCCTGGCCCTCGGTGAGCGCATGTACCGGGAAGGCATCCTGCCCAGCGGAAAGCCCATGGAATCCGTGGCGAGCGGGGACACCCCCGTGGCGGGCACGACCTTCACCTGCATGAGCTGCCATGTGCGCAGCGGGATCGGCTCCTTCGAAGGTGGCCTGGTCACCCTCGCCACCAATGGCGCCAAGCTGGCCCGGCCCCGCTACTGGAAATTCCCGAACCTCTCCGAAGAGGAGCGGAAGAGCCTGAGGCTCCAGTACCCCACCGCCCGTCCCGCCTACACCGACGCGACCCTGGCCCAGGCGCTCCGTACCGGGTTTGATCCCAATGGGCACGAGTTCCACCGTGCCATGCCCAGGTACCACCTCAGCGACCCGGATATGGCCATCCTGATCCACTACCTTTGGTCGCTCTCCGCCAAGGTGTCGCCGGGGGTGGACGCCAGCACCCTCCACTTCGCCACCGTCATCACCGAGGAAGTCAGTCCCTTGGACCAGGAAGCCATGCTGGTCCCCATGAACAACTTCGTGGCGCGGCACAACGCCCACTCCCAGGGCTTTGCCAACCGGATGTACCAGAACGTTGGCGGCGAGGAGATGATCGGCGGCTTTCGCAAGCTCGCCCTGTCCGTCTGGCGGCTGACGGGCGCCCCCAGCACCTGGCCGCGCCAGCTGGAAGCCTACCTGGCCAAGGAACCCGTCTTCGCCCTGCTGGGCGGCCTCTCGTACCGGGAGTGGCAGCCCATCCACGCGTTCTGCGAAAGCCACCAGCTGCCCTGCCTCTTCCCCATCACCGACCTGCCCGTGGTCTCCGACACCGACTGGTACACCCAGTACTTCTCGAAGGGCTACTACCAGGAAGGGCAGGCGGCGGCCCGCTACCTCGACAACCTGGAGGAAACGGTCCCCGCCCGGCGCCTCCTCCAGATCCTCCAGGAAGGGCCCGAAGCCCGCGACCTGGCCCGGGGTTTCCGCGAAACCTGGCAGGAACTGGGGCACGCGGCGGCGCCGGAGCTTCGCCTGAAGAAGGGCGAGCAGCTGAGCCTGGCCTCACTCCGCAAACAGTTGCAGCCGGGCCAGGCCACCACGGTGCTCTTGTGGACGGGGGCCGGAGCGTTCAAGGTGCTCGACCAACTGGCCGACCAGCCCGGCCGTCCGGAGGCCGTCTTCCTGTCCTCCCGCCTGCTCGGCGGGAAGCTGCAGGCGCTGCCGGAGCAGGCCCGGACTTTCACCTACCTGACTTATCCCTATCGCGAGCCCAAGGACGAGCCCACGGTCTCCCGCTACGCGAATTCACTGCTGATGGGGCTCTCCAAATACCAGCCCGAGACCCGGGTATCCACCCGCACCTACTCCATGCTCCAGCTCTTCCAGGCGATGCTCATGGACATGGACCGGAACTACTACCGGGACAACTTCCTGGACCGCCTCGGCATGCAGCAGGACTATGTCCTCCCTGACTACTTGCGGCTCAACTTCGGCCCCGACCAGCGCTACGCCGCCAAAGGCTGCTTCATCATGCAGCTAGGCCCCGGCCCCGAGCCCGCCCTGATCCGCAAGAGCGAGTGGGTGATTCACTAGCAACGCCGATCCGATCTGAAAGGCCTTTTGCCGGTGATGGACGGTGATGACGGTGATCCAGCAGGGCGGGGCCGGACGCCGCCTGGGCCCGCCTTCGGCGGCTTCCGGCGTGGCCGGAAGTCACCCAGGGGCGCCGCCGCCGCGCCCCCAAAAGGCGCGGTAGTGGCGCCCCTGGGTGGAGCCCAGGCTCGTGTGGGGATGCAGTATCACTGTGGATCACTGTCCATCACCGGCTGATAATCTCTTCCATATTTACAGCAACGGAACCGGAGGTCACGATGCCTGAGAACGACCCTATGACGGGGTGCTGGTTGGTGAATTCCAGGTCGACCTCATGGTGGAAGGCAAGGTCTTGGTGGAGCTCAAGGCTGCCGCCGGATTTCAGGATGCCCATATGGCCCAGTGCC